>MEWP01000042.1 GCA_001775395.1 candidate division Zixibacteria bacterium RBG_16_53_22
CGGCATGGTTTGGCCTGGCCGCGCTCTCATTCCCGGTCAGTGGCGATGCTCTCTATGTCCATCTTGGCTTGCCAAAGTTGTATGCCCAGGCGGGCAAGATGTTTTTCACACCCGGAATCCTGTTCTCCGCCGGCCCTCGAGCCATGGAGATGATAACTACCGGCTTCTATTACCTTGGCCTCGAGCGCGGCCAACAGTTTTTCATTGTCATTATTGCGGCCGTGCTGATTCTCTCGATTTACCTGAGAACCGCCGATTTCGGCGCTAAGGGTTTATACGCCGCTTTGATTTTCATTTCAGTTCCCATCGTGATAACCCAGGTGACCGGTTCCAAGAATGATTTCCTGCTCTGGGGGCTTTCGTTTTTCGCCTGCCTCAAGTTCATCGATTTCAGGCAAACCGGGAAAATGACATCCCTGCTGTGGTCGGCGGTTGGTGTCGGCCTGGCCGCGGGAACCAAAGCTATCGGCCTGGGGCTTTTGGGCGCCCTGACAGCGGTTATTCTATACGAGGCCGTGCTGGGAAGAAACACATTTCGGCATCTTGGCCTATTCCTTGTTGTCGCAATCGCGGTTCTTTCCCCCTGGTATATTTACTCGTGGGTTGTCACCGGTAATCCGGTATTTCCTTTTTTCGATAATATATTTCACTCCCCCATGACCAACCCGACATTCGAGCGGTTCAACGCTTTTTTGGCAATCGAGCGGATACCGCCTAATATTGTCAATCTGATTCTATCGCCGATCAGGATAATTTTCGAGCCGGAATTATACGATGGCCGGCTGGGATATACGCTTATTCTTTTCCCATTCCTTCTTATATTCACCGCAAAAATACCCCATAAGCTCAAATTCGCAGTCGGCATTTCGGTCGTGTTTTACCTGATTTGGTTTTTCGGATTCGCCGTTGCGCGATTCCTCCTGCCGGCCGGTCCACTTCTGGCAATTGCGGGGGCATATTTTATCGGTCGAACCGGCGAGATATCGAAAGCACTCAGATTGGCAGCCCTGATCTCACTCTGGGTGGCGGTCATGCTTCCGATTCCGGGGGTGATCAGGGATACGGGTCCTCGGGCCTTGTCGGTCATAAAGGGCACGCCAAGATTCGAATTCCTGCGCGATTTCAGGGCGCTTGACCCATATCAGACCGAGAGCGGAGAGAAGGGCGTCGCGATGCCTTATATCGATTGCTGGCAGACTGTCAATGATAAGTCCTTCGAGAGTTCCAGGGTTGGTATACTGACTTCATTTGTCACTCGCGCCGACGGTTACTACCTCGACCGCGAATTCGTTTACTTAAATCCGTCCGAGCAAGTTCAGTACGACTTTATACGAAATCGGGATTACGATGATATAGCGCGCGCCTTAACACGGCTCGGTATCACTCATGTCGTTATTGACAGCGTCGTAGCGTGGCAGTTTGCGCCCGGCTCGGCATGGGCGGAAATCCCTGGTTTCGAGCAGTTTTCCGGAGGCGTGACAGCCCTAATTTCATTTTGCAACGAACGCGGCGAATTGATCTTCAGCGACAGCCGCTATCGACTCTATAGGCTTTAGCATCAATTCACATTCTTGTCGGCTTCGACATACCGCGAAAGCCGATACCCTGACTCTTTTCGTACCTGACAATGCGCTCTATCAGTGGTTTTCGGAGATGCAGATAAATTTCCGCTATGATTTCAAAATCAGTGTATAAATGAGCAGTATAATAACAATAAATGATGCTATTCACTTCAAATTTGGGAATAATTCGTTGGCACTTCAATATATGATGCTTAGTTTTCCCCTGCCCGTATGATGGTTGTCGTCGTAATTTTTTGGTATATAAAAAGATACGAATTATCGTAATTACGCCCTCCAACGCGCCAACCCTGATTTGACGCTCATCTAATTTACTCATGCCGCCTATTGGCCCTATGGCGATAGTAGATAATAATCTATGGCAAAATAATAATTTTCGCTTGACTCCGATGGAAAATTGTGGCACTATATGGGAAATTGTGGGTGAAAGGGCTAACTTGTTCGCGTTCAAAGGTACTTATTACAATTCGGTCGACCATAAAGGTCGAATGAGCATTCCGGCTAAGTTCCGCGACATGACCGATTCACCCTCGGGCGACCATTACGTCCTGGCTCGAGGATTTGACGGATGCCTCTATCTCTATCCTCTCGAGTCGTGGCTTCGGGTCCAGCAGAAGATCGCTGAACTCAAAACCATCTCGGATCGCAGGGCCCGTTACTTCATGCACACATTAATCGGCCAGGCGGCTGATGTCAAGCTCGATAAGCTTGGCCGGATAATGATCCCGCAGATTCTGCTCGATCTGGCGGGAATAAAAAAGGACGTAGTCGTAATAGGCGTCCTGGACAAGATGGAACTTTGGGATCCGGAGATACTCAAGAAGTATGAGGATAATCAGCCGGAATCCTATGAGGATGTGGCAGGGCAGCTTCTTATTTGAACATGAGCCACGTCCCCGTCATGGCAGGCGAAATAGCCGAGATATTCGCGGCGGTGCCGGACGGGATATTTATCGACGCCACCTTTGGACTGGGTGGACACTCAGCAGTAATCAGTAAAAGCTTTGGCCGTAAATTTCGAATAATCGGAATCGATCGCGACCCGGAAATGCTCGCTCGGGGCGGAAGCGATCTTCCGGAAAACATAAAAACACGGCAGATGAGATTTTCCGAGCTGCCGGCGTTCATTGAAAACAGCAAGATCTCGTCGATCTCTGGCGTCTTGTTCGACCTGGGGCTGAATTCGGCCCAGCTCGACGATGAGGCGAGAGGCTTCTCCTTTACTCATCCCGGGCCGATCGACATGCGCTTCGACCGCACCTCGGGGCCAACCGCAGCCGAGCTCATCGCGAAAACCAGCGAGAGCGACCTGATCCGCATTCTCAAGGAATACGGCCAGGAAAGGCAAGCGCGGGCCATCGCCCGGGCGATCGTCAGAGAACGGCCAAACGATACGCAATCCATGGCGTTGCTTATCAAAGGGGTCGTGGGGCCGCAAAGGTTCACTAAATCGGCGGCGCGCATTTTCCAGGCGCTGCGGATATACGTGAATCGCGAACTGGAGGAGTTGAAAACTGCGCTTTCGGGCGTGGCGCCGCTTGTCGATACCGGAGGGCGACTGGCGGTCATCTCCTATCACTCGCTCGAGGATGGAATTGTCAAACGACAATTCCTCCTTGATTCGGGAAAGTGTTTTTGCGGCCCCGCCGAGCCCAGATGCGTATGCGGCAAAAGGAAAATTCTCAAGATCATGACCAGGAAACCTCTAACGCCCGCGCTTGAGGAGATGGAACGCAATCCCAGGGCCAGGTCGGCCAAACTTCGCTATGCCGAGAGGATCTAAAAAGAAAAGAAGAAGCGTCAGGCGCTTGGCGCTTGTAACATTGATACCGGCGGTGGCGCTGGGGCTGGCGCTTTCCTGGGTATGGAAATCCAACCAGGTCAAGGATTATTACAAGAGGCTCAAGAAGCTCGAAACCGAAAGGGTCGATTTAATTTCGGAGAATATGCGTTTCCGCGCCGCCCTGGTCGACCTCAAATCGCTCTCGCGCATCCATGCCGTCGTCACTCGTGAATTCGGCCTGACACAAAACGTTTCGGAACGGATATTCCTGGCCGATCCTGTCAAGCCTGAAAAAAGGCAAAGCAAAATCGATTTCGCGGGCGAAATGGAAATGCCCGATTGGCTCGAGACAGCCGTCATCGGTTCCGGGCGGATAAGAGCCGAACAACCTGCGGACTCTGGAAAGAAAGCGGACTAACGGATGATTACCCGTCAGTCAATCAACAAGAACGGACGATTAATAATTTTCATCATAGCGTTATTCTGGCTCGTCTTCGTCGCCAGGGCGATACAGGTCCAGATTATTGACGGCGCCAAATTTCGCGAATATGCCGACCGGCAGCAAAAAGATACGATGCCGCTGGCCGCCAGGCGGGGCACAATCTACGATTGTAGCGGCCGTCCCCTGGCCTATGATATCGAGGCCAAGACCTACACCGTCAATCCCCGGTATATGAGCAGTCAGGACAGCGCCGCCATGAAATTGTCCAAAATAACCGGCAAGTCGAAAGCGTATTGGCTGGAGCGCTTCAGGAAACGGCCCGGTTTCCTGATGGTGGCGCGCAGGGTTTCGCAAGAGCTGGCATATAAGCTCGATAATTCCGATATTCAGACTCTGAAATCCCGCGGCGAGACACAGCGCATATATCCTTACGGCGATCTGGCCGCCGAGGTCATCGGCCGCACCGACGCCGATAACAAGGGGATCTCGGGTCTCGAAAAATTCTATGACAACGTCCTGGCCGGCGTCGATGGCAAATCGATTTACCTGAGGGACGCTTACGGCAAGCAGGTCACCGCCTGGGAGCATACGCTCGTTTCCCCCGTGAATGGCTCCGACATCTATCTCGCTCTCGACGTCAATCTGCAGGAGATTGTCGAGGAAGAATTACGTGCCGAGCTCGATTCATGTGGGGCCAAGTGGGGCACGGCGGTCTTCATGGATGTCAAGACCGGCGGCGTCTTGTCCTGTGCCACGGTTGAGACCAACCCCGGTTTCAAACGCGCCCGGGCCATCGTCGACATGAACGAGCCGGGTTCAACCGCCAAGCTGATTCCTCTGGCGACGGTGTTCGAGGAGAATATTTTCGAACCCAATGACATTATCGACGTAGAAGGCGGTAGTTATGTCCTCGGCAAGCATGTCATTAGAGATGACCATGCTCATAATCTGCTGAAGTGCTCGGAGATCGGCGTTTACTCATCGAACATAGGCGCCGCCAAGCTCGGCTTGAGGGCGGGCGCGGAACATATCTACAAGACTCTGGCTCAGTTTGGATTCGGCACCAAGACCGGCATTGACTTCCCGGGAGAAACGCCCGGGCTCCTTTACAAACCCGAAACCTGGACCAGGCACAACCTGGCTATCATCTGTTTCGGGTACGGAGTAACGGCCAGCGCGCTCCAGATCGTCAGGGCCTACGGAGTCGTAGCCACCCGAGGCGAGCTCTTGAAGCCTTATTTCGCAACCGCAAAGGTGACAGCCGATAGCGTCGAACAAATCCTCAACTCCAAGGTGGTGGTCAGAAAAGTTCTTGGCGAGCGAACCTTGCGAATACTGGACGACATCTTCCGAGATGTCGTTCAAATTGGCACTGCCAAGAAGGCGATTGACGATATCTGCATAATTGCCGGCAAGACCGGCACCGCCAAGCGCCTTAAGGAAGGCGGGGGGGGATATGAGGCCGGCAAGGCTTTGGCCTCTTTTACCGGTTATTTCCCGGCCGATGATCCCAGGGTGGTCGGAATAATAATGTTCGACGAACCCAAAACAAGTGTCTACGGCGGCGAGATTTCGGCGCCGGTGTTCAAGAATATCGCCAAACGCTATGGTTTGATGCCGGGCAATAATATGTTCGTCAACTACAGGCCCAAACCCAGGGACGAGAAGATGCGCCTAATCAACGCCGGCGGCAACAAAGCCAGGATCGTCAAACTTTCGGAGAATCGGCCTATCAACAAGGTTGGCGAGGAGAAAGGCAAGCAGATCGTTGGGGGCGGATTCCACGACTTCAGGGGACTTACGGTCAGGGACGCCATCCGCAAGGCGAAATCATTGGGAATTGGCTGCAAGGTCACGGGTTCGGGCAGGATCGCCACTCAAAACCCGGCGGCTGGCGCGGATACGACCGGTGTTGCGCAAGTCGAGCTTGTCGGTGAAATGCAATGAACTTTATCCTGATGAACGAAAAAACCAAATCCAAGTATGCTACGACTGTCGGAGCCCTATTCCTGGGCCTCGATGTCAAAATACCGGCGCCAATCGAAAATATCGAGGTCAACGGCATAAAAAATGACTCGCGACAGGTTAATCTGGGCGACCTGTTTGTGGCGGTTCCCGGCTCGTCTCTTGACGGGCGGGCGTATATCGGCGAGGCCTCGTCGCTGGGCGCCTGTGCCATACTGACATCGCCAGGAATCGAAATCAAGGCCGATATCCCCGTCATCATGACCGGCAATCTGCGTTCCGTCATTGCCGCGATTGCCGACCGTTTCTACCGCAATCCCACCTCGAAACTTAAGGTGGCCGGCGTGACCGGCACTAACGGTAAGACGACTGTCACATACCTTTTGGCCGGAATCTTCGAAGCGGCCGGTCAGAAGTGGGGCCGGATCGGAACTACCTCTTATGACCTCGGCGGTCAATTGATCCAATCGGGCAATACCACCCCCGGCTCGATCGACCTGCAGCGTTATTTCGCCACCATGGTGGAGCGTGATCTCGCGGGATGCGCCATGGAGGTCTCCTCGCACGCTCTTCACCAGGGCCGCTGCCAGGCCGTCAATTTCGCCTCCGCGACTTTCACCAATTTGAGCCAGGATCATCTCGATTATCACAAAGATATGGAATCATATTTCGAGGCCAAGGCGATGCTGTTCGACACGGCCCCGGTGGCCATCATCAATATCGATGACATCCGTGGCAGGAAGCTGGCCGCTCGCGCCAAAGGAAAGGTGATAACCTTCGGCGCCGAGCGAAAGGCCGACCTGCGGTACCGGGTCAAGAGCGCCGACATGCACGGCTCGAAGATGGAATTCGAATATGAAGGCAGCAAGGTCGCATTCGATTTTCCGTTGCCGGGATGGTTCAATCATCAAAACGCGGCCGCCGCTGCCACCACGGCGATAGCCTTGGGTCTGTCGCTCAATAGCGCAGTTGAGGGGCTCCAGAGTCCGCCGGCGGTGCCAGGGAGACTGCAGGCGGTCAAATTGGGTCAGCCCTTCGGCGTATATGTCGATTACGCTCATACGCCTGACGCGCTGGAAAAGCTGCTCAAAAGCGTGCGGCAATTCCATCCCAAAAACCTGCGCATCGTATTTGGCTGCGGCGGCGACCGTGACAAATCCAAAAGGCCGATAATGGGCTCGGTGGCCGCGGAACTGGCCGATATAGTTTATGTCACGTCCGACAACCCCCGCACGGAACAGCCGGCGGCGATTATCAAAGACATAGTGAAGGGCATTTCGGATAAGAAACGCCTTCAGGTAATCGAGGACCGGGCGCAGGCGATCAAAGCCGTCCTCTCGCAGGCTATGGACGGCGACATTGTCGTGATCGCCGGCAAGGGGCATGAGGATTATCAGATAGTCGGTACGGTCAGGAAGTTCTTCTCCGATATCGAGGTGGCAAAAGCGATCTTAAACAAGATGAGTTATGGAAATAATGGTTGAAAAGAAAACGATTCTTTTCACCCTGCGTGAGGTCGGTGAAATCCTGGGGTCAATTTCGGAGGGGGATCCCGGATTTCACCGCGCCTCGATTCATGGTGTCAGTACCGACAGCCGAACCATCCATCAGGGCGAGCTCTTCATCGCCATAAAGGGCGCAACCTACGACGGACACGCTTTCCTGGCACAAGCCATGGTGAAAGGCGCCGTTGCCGCAGTCGTGAACCGGGACGAGGCCGAGAGGAGGGGCCTCACCGGGCCGGAATACCTCGCAGTCGACGATACGTTGTTTGCCCTGGGCGAGCTCGCCCGACATTATCGCCAGAAAATGCCGGCTGCGATTACGGCAGTGACTGGCTCGAACGGCAAGACCACCGTGAAAAATCTCATTTACGAAATCATTTCGACACATTCCCCAGCCTTGAAATCGCAGGGCAACTTCAACAACCTTATCGGCCTGCCGCTCTCCATATTCCAGCTTGGGGAAAAGCACAAATTCGCCGTATTCGAACTTGGCATGAGCGCCAGAGGCGAAATCCTCAGGCTCAGCCAAATTTCCCAGCCGGATATTGGAGTCATCACCAATGTCGGCCCCGTGCATCTGGAGTTCCTCAAGACCATCGACCAGGTCGCCGAGGCCAAGCTTGAAATCATCGAGGGTATCAGAGGATCGGGAACACTCGTCATCAACGGTGACGATGAGAACCTGAAACGGAGGATCGGTCATATCAAACCGGCTCTGCTGAAATTCGGCCTGGAGGATGATAACGACTTCAGGCCCGCTGGTCTTCGATTCGACGATGCCAGGATGCCCTCATTCAGCGTTGACGGCCATGAAATCTCGGTCAGAATGCCGGGCCTGCATAACGTCTACAACGCCCTGGCGGCATATGCTGTGGCCAGGACGCTTGGTGTCGATGGGCGAGCCGCGGCTGCTGCCATCAGCGCCTTCCACGCGGAGGGTATGCGCTCGGAGGTCGTCAGCCATCATGGAATAACGATGATAATCGATTGCTATAATGCCAATCCCGCCTCGATGAATTACGCGCTTGAAACGCTCTCGCAGATGAATTGCGTCGGGCGACGCATCGCCGTTTTAGGCGATATGCTGGAGCTCGGGGAGCAGAGCGCGCAGTATCATGAGGAAATTGGCCGCCTGGCCGGGGAGCTCGGCATCGACTACATTTTCGGATTTGGGCTTCACGCCAAATATATAACGGACCGCTTCGGAAGCGGCGGCCGGCATTTCGAAAGCAAAGAGGGGCTGTCTAAAATACTTCTGGAGACCATTAAGACTGGAGACGTAATCCTTTTCAAGGGCTCTCGGGCCATGGCGCTTGAAGAGGTAGTGGATACACTGAAGAAATCGCTTTAAAATGCTATACTATCTTCTCTATCCTCTCAGTAAGTATATCTCGGGTTTTAACCTTTTCAAGTATATTACTTTTCGCATGGCATACGCCACAGTCACGGCCATGTTGATAAGCTTCATTTTCGGGAATCTCTTCATAGAAATGCTCCGGCGCAATCAGGTCAAGGAAAGTATCAGGCGTGACGGTCCTCGGACGCATCTGGCCAAGGAGGGCACTCCCACGATGGGAGGCCTGCTAATACTTATATCCATCGTCATCCCAACCATCTTCTGGGCCGACCTCGGCAACAGGTATATCCAGCTAATGTTGCTGGTCACGCTCTGGATGGGCGGCCTGGGTTTCATGGATGATTACCTCAAAGCCAAGAGGCATCAGCGCAAGGGCATGGTGGCCAGGAAAAAATTCGTCGGACAGGTGCTGATAGGCTTGATTCTGGGGGTCCTGCTATATCTATATCCTCCCGACCCCAACTTCACAACCTCGACCGACCTGCCATTTTTTAAAAATTACTATCTCGATTTCGACTTTCTCTATATACCCTTTGTGATTCTCGTGATTACCGGGGCATCCAACGCGGTCAACCTTACCGATGGCCTCGATGGACTGGCTATCGGTCTGGTCGGTATATGCGCCCTGGCCTTCGCCATGCTGTGCTATGTGACAGGCCGCGTCGATTTCTCGGGTTACCTCGATATCCAGTATCTCCCCAGCGCCGGCGAACTGGCGATTTATTGCGGCGCCATGCTGGGGGCTTGTCTGGGATTCTTATGGTTTAACGCTAACCCTGCCAGGGTATTCATGGGCGATACCGGCGCGCTGGCTCTTGGCGGCGCCCTGGGGGCGCTGGCTCTGCTTGTCAAAAAGGAAGTCCTGCTGGTAATTCTGGGCGGCATCTTCGTCCTGGAGGCCGCCTCTGTCATAATACAAGTGTTATATTTCAAGGCAACCGGCAAGCGAGTTTTCAAGATGGCGCCGTTGCACCATCATTTCGAGCTTATGGGATGGAAAGAGCAGCAGGTCGTAGTCAGGTTCTGGATCGGAGGAGTGATCTTCGCGCTCTTGACATTGAGCACGCTCAAGATCAGGTGATATGGCCCCGGATTTGAAAGGAAAACGCGTCTCTATAATTGGCGCCGGCAAGAGCGGCGTTTCGACCGCCGTGGTCGTCATGTCGCTCGGCGGGGTGCCATTTGTCAGCGATAGCGCCCAGATCAACGACGCTACCCTGGCCCAGCGCTTGCAAACGCTGGGAATCGCACTCGAGACGGGCGGCCACACGGAACGGGTCTACGATTGCCAAATAATGGTGGTCAGCCCCGGTGTCGCGGCTGATGCCGAGGTCGTAGTCGGCGCCAAGGGGAAAGGCATCCCTGTCTGGCCCGAAATCGAGCTGGCGTTCCAGCTCTGCGGCGGCCGGGTGATCGGTATCACCGGCTCCAATGGCAAGACTACCACCACGGCTCTGGTGGGTGAGATATTGAAGAATGCCGGATTCGCGACTTTCGTTTGCGGCAATATCGGTTTTCCGTTCATCGACATCGCGCAAAAAGTGCCGCCCGACGGGTTTGCGGTGGTCGAGCTATCCAGCTTCCAAATCGAGCAAATCGTCGAATTCAGGCCCGATATCGCGGCTTTCCTCAACGTCACGCCCGATCATCTGGACCGTCACAAAGATCTCGAGACTTATACCGCCGCCAAGATGAGAATTTTCGAAAATCAAACCTCCGGCGACGTCGCGGTGGTTAATTATGACGACCTGACCTTGCGCAAGAAATCGGTGGCCATCAATGCTCGCCGACGATGGTTTTCCGTTGGGAATCGCCTCGAGGATGGGATTTGGGCTGTGCCCGATGGCGAGGTCTTTGTCGACGGAAGCGAGCTCATGAAAGCCGCTGAGATCAAGATCAAGGGCGAGCATAATCTTTCCAACGCCTGCGCGGCCATAGGCGCTGCCCTGGCCGCCGGAGCCTCAAAGGAAATTATCGTTCAGACGCTGAAGTCGTTCGCCGGGGTGGAACACCGGCTGGAACCAGTAAGGCTCATTGGAGGGGTGAGCTTCATCAATGATTCCAAGGGGACCAATGTCGATTCGGTCTTCTGGGCGCTCAAGGCTGTCCCTGCCCCGGTTATCCTGATCGCCGGAGGCAAAGACAAGGGCGGCGATTTCAGCGTCCTGAACGAATTCATATCGCAAAAAGCAAAACTCGTTGTTCTGATCGGCCAGGCCACTCCCAAGATCGAACAAACCTGGAAAGACCTGACCAGGTGCGTGCGGGCCGGATCAATGGAGGATGCTGTCCGAACCGCATATTCCAACGCCGCCGACGGAGATACTGTCCTCCTTTCGCCCGGATGCGCCTCGTTCGACATGTTCGACAACTATGAACATCGTGGCAGAGTCTTCAAGAGTGCCGTCATGGAGCTCGAGGAGAAGGGGGTAACCCGGTGAAAGCTCTCCTGGAACGCCATCCCGACAAGGTCATGATGCTCTCGGCCATGGCCCTGACCATGATAGGCCTGATTGTTATCTATTCGTCGTCCGGGCCGTTCTGCCAGTTTTTCAAACCTCCCAGACCGACCTGGTACTTCCTGATGCGGCAGTCAGCCTGGGCGCTGGCCGCGGTGGTGGCCATGTACATAGCCTATCGCTTGAATTACCATGTCATAATAAAGCTCTCGCCAATCCTGATGATTCTCTCGCTATCCGGCCTGCTGGCAGTATTGATAGTCTCCTCTTCGGATATCAAGCGCTGGATCTATGTCGCGGGATTCACATTTCAGCCATCGGAGTTTTTCAAATTCGCGCTGGTGGCCTTCATGGCGAAAATGGTAGCCAGGAACGCCAGGCAGGAATTTACTCCAAGACGATATATCGCCGTGATCGCAGCCTTTGCGCTGGGGGCGGCTCTCATCATCAAGGAGCCTGACCTGGGTACCACGGCCCTTGTTACGGGAGTGGCGGCACTCATGCTTTTTCTGACCGATGTCCCCAAAAGATATATCGTCATCATCGCCCTGTCGTTTTTTGCCGTCGCCTCGTTTCTGGTATTGGGCCTCGGCTACGAAATCGACCGCGTGCAGCAATACGGCATAACGCTGAAAGACCCATTCAATCCTGAGGCCAGCTATCAGACCAGGCAATCGCTTGTCAGCCTGGGGTCGGGCGGCATTATCGGCCGCGGATTGGGTAATGGCGCTCAGAAGCACCTCTACCTGCCGGAGCGCCACACCGATTTTATCCTCTCGGCCGCCGCGGAGGAGGGCGGGTTCGTTTTTGTCATGGTGATTCTGGCGTTTTATGGCCTTATCGCCTGGTCGGGTTACCGGATCGCGAAAACCGCGATAGATATCGAGGGTTCGTTTTTGGCCTGGGGCATCTTGCTTTTCATAATGCTCCAGGCGATTATAAATATCAGTGTCGCCATGGGCATTTTCCCGGTGAAGGGTATGACGCTGCCATTTTTAAGTTATGGGGGCTCGTCTCTGCTGGTCTGCTCTGCCGGAGTCGGTATGATCGCCTCGGTCGCCAGGCGGTCCCGATCACCGCGGCATTACCTGATGCGATTCAAGAATCGATGATGGATGCGAGGCGGCCACCGCGATCAGGAGGACAAATCCGGGTCCTATTCGCGGGAGGAGGCACCGGCGGGCATCTGATGCCGGCCATCAATATTGCGATCGAGCTTCGGCGGCAGGACAGTCAATTGCAGGCGCTTTTTGTCGGCAGAAAAGACGGAATGGAAAAGGCGATTGTCGAGAAGTTCGGTTTCGAAATCAGAGAGATAGAAATCGCGGGGCTCAAGCGAAACCCGCTCGGAATCGTGCGGTTTATTCATAAATGGAGAAAAGGCCTTTCCCAGGCAAAGCGCATCATGGCGGAATTTAAGCCCGCCCTGGTTGTCGGCACCGGGGGATATGTCTCGGCCCCTGCCGTGAGGGCGGCCCGAAAGGCGGGAATACCTGTCTTCCTGCAGGAGCAAAACAGCCTGCCGGGATTGGCGACGAGGACACTCAGCAGATATGCTGAAAGGGTGTTCATCGCATATGAGAACGCGACGAGATATATCGACAAAGGGAAATGTCAACTCGTGGGAAATCCGGTTCGCCCGGATCTTCTCGATGCCGACCGTGATAAGTCATATGCCGAATTCGGCCTGGACTATGCCAAAAAGACCTTGCTTGTTGTCGGGGGAAGCTCCGGCGCCAGGGGTGTGAATTATTCTATGCTCGACATCATCCGGTCAAACAAAATTACCGATTCCTGGCAAGTCCTTTGGCAGACAGGCCAGAAAGACTATATTGATATATCGCAGGCCCTGGCCGAATTGCGGTTTTCCGGTAAACACCTGGCGTTCATCTTCAACATGCCGGCCGCTTATGCCGTTGCCGACCTGATCGTTTGCCGGGCCGGCGCCATGACACTGGCCGAAATAGCCGTCTGGGGCTTGCCGTCAATACTGATACCGTACCCATACGCGACCGGCGATCACCAAACCCGCAATGCCATGGCGTTCGCCGCCTCCGGGGCCGCGATTGTAATACCAGAATCCGAAATGGTCGAAAGGCTGCCGGTGGTTTTGTCGGAACTGATGACAGATGACCAGAAAAGAAAATCGATGGCTGCGGCGGCCAGGGCCCAGGCCAAACCCGATGCGGCTGGCATCATTGCAAAATCGATTTTGGAAAGAATAAATGCGGTTTAAGAGAATAAAAAATCTTCATTTCGTAGGAATCGGCGGAACCGGCATGTGCGGTATCGCCGAGGTGCTCCATAACAGCGGCTATAAGATCACCGGCTCCGACCTCAAGAAAACCGAAACCACCGAACATCTCGAGGGGCTGGGAATCAAAATACTTTACGGCCACGAGGGCGCCAATGTCGCGGGTTCCGATGTCGTCGTGATTTCCTCCGCTGTGACCGATGACAATCCCGAGGTGATCGCCGCCCACGAGCAGAAAATCCCGATCATCCGCCGCGCCGAGATGCTTTCCGAGCTCATGCGTATGAAGTTCTCCGTGGCTGTGGCCGGCACCCACGGCAAGACCACAACCACGTCACTGGTGGGTCATATCCTGCGCGCCGGAGGCCTGGACCCAACTGTCATAGTCGGCGGCCGGGTCCTGGGTGTCGGGAGCAATGCCTATCTCGGCAAGGGCGAATACCTGGTGGCAGAGGCCGATGAGTATGATCGCTCAATCACGAAATTTTTCGCCACCATTGCGGTTATCACCAATGTCGAGGCCGAGCACATGGAGTGCTACCGCGATTTGGATGACCTCTATAACTGCTTTACCGAGTTTGCCAACCGCGTTCCATTCTTTGGGACGGCCATTCTCTGCATCGATGATTCCGGCATCAAGACGATCGAGCCGCGAATTACCCGACCAATGATCACATATGGCCTTTCTGCAGCCGCCGATTTCTCGGCCGTGAATGTGGCATTCGACGAATCTGGCATAAAATTCACACTGACGCAAAAGGGACGCCGGGACGGAACGGTGGTTTCGCCACTCTACGGGTATCACAATGTCAGAAATATTTTGGCCGCTTTGGCGGTTGCCCACGACCTCGAAATTCCGATGAAGAAAGCCATTGATGCGGTCAGGACATTCACCGGTGTGGGTCGCCGGCTGGAGCTGGCCGGTGAGGCGCGCGGTGTAAAATTCTATGACGATTACGGCCATCATCCAACCGAGATCAAAACAACGCTTCAAGGCCTGCGCAACGTGTTCGACGGCCGCGTGGTGGCGGTCTTCCAGCCCCATCTCTTCAGCCGAACCCAGCGCATGTTCAAGGAATTCGGCGGCTCCTTTTTCGATGCCGATCTGCTTTTTGTCCTCGATGTTTTCCCGTCGCGCGAGAAGCCGATAAATGGAGTCTCCGGCAAATTGGTGGTCGAATCGGCCAGGGACCAGGGACATGGCTCCGTCAATTATGTGGAGGATAAAAGCGCGCTTCCGGTTCAAATCGTGAAACATCTGAGGCCCGGCGACCGCGTGGTTTTGTTCGGCGCCGGCGATATTAATCGCTTGACTCGAAAAATAATCGAGATGATGAAAGAATAATGTTGAAAATTTTCCTGAAGCTCGTAGTATTGATTCTCTCGGTGGCGGGGGGGCGCCTTGCCTATGATAAGGTGCTCGATCTGCCGCTGTTTGACTTGGAAACTGTGACTGTTGCCGGAAATAGCGCTATGCCGGTTGATTCGATCCTGACAATCACCGGGCTCGAGAGGGGAAAATCGATATATAAGCAGGATCTGAAATACGCGGTCTCGAATCTCATGCGCCAGCCCGGCGTTATCGAGTGCTCGATCCGTCGCGGACGCGTATCCTCCATCGAGGTCGACGTCAAGGTCGCCGAACCTGCGTTGTTGGTCAACGGAGGCGAACTCTGCGCCCTCTCGCGCGAGGGCATGATCCTGCCGATGAGATCTGACATGCCGGTGCTGCCCCTCGTTTCCGGCCGCCGATTCGCCCACGTTCGAAATTTCGACCGCGTCAAGGACCCCGATGTCGCATATGCGCTTGGTGTCTATGACGCTTTGATTGCAGTCTCGCCCGGATTAACTGCCCGTCTTTCAGAAATAAATTTCAGAGGTGACAAGGCCATTCGCCTTTACTTTTCGCCTGCCGGCACGATGGTGCTCCTGAACAAAAGCGACATCCAGGATAGTATCAAGCGCCTGGCCGCCCTCGAAAAATCGGGCATGATGGCCGATACCGTCGTGCTCGATCTCCGTTTCGGCCCGGTCATGATAGAATCCAATGCCGGCGAGGGAGTCCTTTAATGGCGCGCAACGGGAAAATTATTACCGGCCTCGATATCGGGACCACCAAGATCGGCGTCGTTGTCGCCGAGCCGACAGAATCATGTACTTTCAGGATACTGGGTATCGGCAATGCCCCGGCCGAGGGATTTAAAAAGGGAGCGGTCGTCGATTTCGAAAAGACGGTCGACTCGATCAGGCAGGCCATTGACGATGCCGAGATGGTTTCGGGCCGGAAAATAGAATCGGCATTCGTGGGAATCTCGGGCGATCATATCAAAAGCATCAACAGCCGCGGTGTCGTGGCTATTGGCAAGACGGGCGGCGAGATAATGCCGGGCGATATCGATCGCGCCCTCCAGGCCGCCAAATCGATCTCGATCCCGGCCGACCGGGAGATAATACATATTCTGCCGCAGACCTTTATTGTCGATGAGCAGGGCGGTATCAAAGATCCGGTGGGTTTTACCGGCTCCCGGCTCGAGGTCGATGTTCACGTCGTCACCGGCTCGGTGACCGCGATCCAGAACATCCTCAAATGCATCGACAAGTGCGGCATCAATATCGACGAGCTGGTGCTGGAGTCGCTGGCCTCCAGTTACGCTGTGCTTCAGAAAGACGAGATAGACCTGGGTTGCGTGGTCATCGATATCGGCGGCGGGACCACCGATATCGTCGTTTTCCAGGACGGCGCCATCAAGCATACGGCCGTCATCAGCATGGGCGGCAAAAACGTCACCAGCGACCTGGCCATCGGGCTGCGTACCCCCCTCGACAAAGCCGAGCAGCTCAAATGCGCCCACGGCTCGGCTCTCTCGATGCGGGTCGATGCGGCCGAGATGGTGCTGGTGCCGGGTGTCACGGGCCGGGAATCAAAGCAGGTCTCGCGTTCGGTCCTGGCCTCGATAATAGAGCCCAGGATGGAGGAGCTCTTCTCGCTGGTGGCGCGGGAATTGAAAAAGAGCCAGATAACGGAGGCTCCCGCGGCCGGCGTAGTCCTGACAGGTGGCGGGTCTCTGCTCGATGGTACTGCGGATCTGGCCGAGCAGATATTCGATCTTCCGGCAAAACCGGCGGCGCCGCATAATTATGAAAACAGCTCCGAATTCAATCCCGGCCCGGCCTTTGCCACCGGCGTCGGGCTCATTCATTACTCCCTGTACCGGCAGGAGGCCGGCGTGAGCAAGACAAAAGGGAAGGGCATGTTGAGAACTGTCGAGAAAATAAAAAAATGGTTGAATGAATATTTCTAAGAGATCCGACCTTGAAGTAGTCGGAGGGGAAAAGGCCTCGGCCTCGAGTGGCCCGGCATTCGAAAGGAAGGACTAAACATGATCTTCGAGTATGATTTCAACGATGGAGCAAGATCGAAAATGAAAGTCGTGGGGGTCGGAGGGGCCGGCGGCAACGCCATAAACCGTATGGTCCACTCCGGTTTTTCGGGCGTCGAATTCATTTCGATCAACACCGACGCGCAGGCGTTGGAAGGCTCTTTCGCCGATACCAAGGTCCAGATCGGCCGAAAGCTCACGCGCGGCCTCGGCGCCGGAGCCGATCCGGAAATCGGGCGTAAAGCTTTCGAGGAAGATCCGGAATCGACTCGGCAGGCCCTCTCGGAATCCAATATTGTCTTCATCACGTGCGGCATGGGAGGCGGTACCGGCACCGGGGCATCCCCGATGGTGGCCCGGATGGCCAGGGAAATGGGCGCCCTCACGGTCGGGATTGTGACAAAGCCATTCCTATTCGAGGGCTACAAGCGAATCTCGCAGGCCGAGGCCGGTATCCGACAAATAAAGGAATTTGTCGATACGCTTATTATTATCCCCAATCAGAGGCTCCTGTCGGTGGTCGACAAGCACACCTTATTAACCGATTCTTTCATGAAAGCCGATGAGGTGCTCCTCTCCGCCACCAAAGGAATATCGGATCTTATTACAGTCCCCGGCCTGGTCAATGTCGATTTCGCCGATGTCAAGACAATCATGCGGAATGCCGGCGAGGCCATCATGGGGACCGGCGTGGCCACGGGTGAGAACAGGGGAGAGATAGCCGCTCAAATGGCCTTGCATTCGCCGATGCTGGAAGAGGCCTCGGTCGAGGGCGCGCGCGGCGTCTTGATCAATATCACCGGTGGACCCGACATGACCCTCGAGGACATCCAACTCGCCTCTGAGACCGTGTACGAGGCGGCCGGCACGCAGGCCAACGTCATTTTCGGCGCTGTCATTGATCCGGCCATGTACGATAGGATTTTCGTAACCGTCATCGCCGCCGGATTCGAACGCAAGGAGGTTTATGCCGGCGAGGCCCTGCAATCGGTCAACCTGTTCGGCGAGGCAGTGACGCCCGGGAAGGTCAAGAAGATGCGCCCCAAGCGACAAATTTTCGACAAGATAACCTCGGATACTTTCGTCCCCGAAAATGAGAATTTCAAGGTCCCGACAGTCGACCGCTATGGCCTTTCCACCGAGGCGACGCTGTAGGAACCAGAATCAATTGAAAAATCCAAGCCGGGGACATAATGAGTCCCCGGTGAGGTTGATGACAAACCGGTAATAAATTGAGTTGAGGTGTCGGGTAATTTAATGTAGGGGCGTATGGCGATACGCCCCTACAACATGCAAAATTGTCATTTCCAAGTATCGAGATTTTTCCTCATCAAAGTCATTTTGTCAACAGCCTGGCCGGGGGTTTAATAAATCCCCGGTTTTTGATAGTTCGCATCTTGTCGAGGATTTTCTCCGATTGCTGACCGGGTAGGAGCATAAACAAAAAGCCGGGCTTGTGAAACCCGGCCTTTAAGTCAACTGCAGGCGAAAAGACTGCAAGCTTTGAATACTATTCCAACATCTCGACATTGGCCCTGGGTATGATCGACCGCTTGCCGTCCTCGAATTCCACCTCCAGCACCCTGGCTTTCGATTCGGATTCCAGAATCTGCAGTTGCGGCGGCAAATTGGTGACCTTCCCCAGCCGACCGAAATATGGCTGACGTATGACCCTTACCGGCGAGCCAATCGTCAGGCCGGGATTCTCCACTTCTTTTTCAAGTGCCTTACCGATATCGGCGATGGCCTCCATTTTAGGGACGACCACCTCGGGACGAATAACGCCCGCCCGAATCTGGGTTGCGCCGTTTATGCAGGCCTCCTGGCCTTCGTGACGACGCAGCAGGTCGAATGTCTTTTGAGCCATCATAATCTCGCCGAAACCCTCGGTAACCACCAGGGTGACACCCTTGTCCTCGTTGCCCGTGATAGCAACTCCCAAATCATACCCCAGAAAATCGCGCAGGTCCTTGTCGTTGAATCCGCCGACTACTATTCCGACTGCGCCGAC
Source organism: candidate division Zixibacteria bacterium RBG_16_53_22 (assembly GCA_001775395.1). GTDB lineage: Bacteria > Zixibacteria > MSB-5A5 > UBA10806 > UBA10806 > UBA10806. The sequence goes on from MEWP01000042.1 coordinate 18,737, forward strand.
CTCAATCGCCTTGCGCAGTCCCTCGGCGGTTATCATGCATCCGCCCACCACGACGTGGCCTTTGCAGGAGGAATCGAACTCCTTTTCGGTGAGGATCTCATTGTTGCTCTTCGACAGCATCTTGATCGGGCCGTGTGTCTCGGGGCCAATCCCGAAGATACCCTGAACGAAACTGCCCCGGGTGGTGACCTCCACGCCCTCGGCCTCGAAAATCTGTGTCACCATGCCGTTGAGATATGCTTTGACCTCGATTGGAATGGGGGAGCCGCGCAGGAGCACCTGGCCGGTAATTGAGGAGACATTTTCGATTGTGCTGGAGATTTTGGCCTTGGCGGTCGAGGAAAACAACCCGAAAAACGATTTCGACCTGGCGATGACCTCGCCCTCCTCGACATGCTCCCCGACCTTCTTAATCATGGCCTCGGACACGTCCTGCGGCGGTATGCCCAGGATATTGGCTACGTTGACAGGTTCGACTACTCCGGGAAGCTCGGTGCGGGCGACCACTGTATCGGAGGTCACGCGATCGCCTTTTTTGACAACGACCTGGCCCTTAAGCGGCAGGATCCGCTTCTTTGCAATCGTCATCATTTCTGTGACTTTCAGGCCCGGAGTATATGCATGAGCCATAGAGCTTACCTCGTTATTCTAAATCCTCGACCATCGACATTTTCCCAAAATAGAAAAACTATATAATAAAAGCCCATTTGGAACGCAAGCTCAATTAAGGCTGTCCCTTAGCTGTGCATACTCAAGAGCATCTACTCGGTATTCTTCCTATAAATGGCGATTATATTTCCCATGAGGCTTTGCAAGTCGAGCTTTTCAAACAGCCGCATTAATGCGAATGAAACCGTAAACATGATCCGGTTTTGAGTGAGGACGTCCTCCACCATTATGATTTTTTCCGGATGAAGTTTGCCGATCTGTTTCTTAAAACAAGAGGGTCTGTTGAATTTATAAAAGGTCCGGAAAACGCCCGATGGGATATCATCAAATAGCCATCTTAACAGCCGTTTCTTTATCCCAAAAGGAATAAGCCGCGAGGCCGCGACCAGCGGATTGGCCTTGTTGGTGGTTTGCAGCAACAGCACACCCGAGGATTTCAGCACTCGGTCGATTTCGGCCAGCACCGTTCGCGGAGCCTTCAAATGCTCGAGAACATATCGGCTTGTAATGAAATGGAAGCTTTCATCTTTGAAAGGCAAGCTCTCACCTTTAGCCAGGCAATAAGCCTCATCGGGTTGCAACGACAATCCCTTAGGCTTCTCGACATCTACTCCGACCGCCAGGTCAGCCCCCGGCTGCTCCCTGATCCAGATATTCGAACCAGCCCCGATATCGAGCCAGCTCGGGCATCTCCGAACGTTCTCGAGAACCAGATCGGTATAGATTTCCCAACTAAAACGGTATCCGGGACATGTCGATTTCAATCGGGCGCGCAGATTCTCGATCGATGATAAATCGGTCATATATTACCTGAACCGGGTCTTGGGGAACCGGGCCGTTCCCAAAATACTAAAAACGATGTATCCCGCCAGTAATATTTGCCGTATTAACGGGTTATAAGAGGATGTTTGGGGCTTGACGAATATTGCTTTTGTGGGTATTATGCAATTCTGAAGCGAAAGTGGCGGAACTGGCAGACGCGCTGGACTTAGGATCCAGTCCCGCGAGGGGTGAGGGTTCAAATCCCTCCTTTCGCATTGTATTAATAATGGCAATATTAGATTGGAAAACCAAATGAGCCCAACCGACGAATCGGATAATATCGATAACACCTCGGATACCGAGACCGCCGATGCCGACCTGGAGGGGATGAAGGTTAATTTGCGCGACGGCCAGGCCTGGGCCCGCTTCCTCGAAATCGAGCTCCCCGCGGAGAATGTAAACTCCCTATTTGCCTCGACGTTCGAGGATTATCGCAGAAAGGCCAAAGTCCCCGGTTTCAGACCGGGTAAGACCCCCGCCGGAATAATAAGACAGCGCTACGGGTCCGATATCAGGCAGGACGTGTTTGAAACGCTCGTTCCCCGGGCATACGAGAAAGCTCTTATTCAAATGAATCTGGTTCCACTCAATCCGCCCAAGCTCTCCGATGTCCAATTCGAGGAAGGCCGGCCGCTCAAATTCAAAGCCGAATTCGAGGTTCGCCCGGTCGTAACGCTGAACAAATATACCGGTTTCAGGGTGGAAAAGAGCATACCACAGATCGGCGAAAAAGAAGTCGACGATTCCTTAAACTACCTCCGCGAACGCCTGGCCGAGTATCACCCGGTGCAGCGGCCGACCGAAAACGGCGACATGGTGATAGTCGACATGTTTAAGAAGCACGACAAATTCGGGCGACTTAAAGAGGACAAACTCGAGAATGTCGAGATCAATCTCGGAAGCAAGGGCCTCCTGGAGGAATTTCAGCGTGGCATCCCGGGAATGAGGATTGGCGAGATGAAAGATATCTCGGTTAAATACCCGCCCGATTATTACGACACCAATCTCGCCGGTGACCAGATACTCTACATGGTCATCGTCAAGGAAATAAAGAAGAAGGTCCTGCCGGAACTTAACGACGAGTTTGCCACCAAGGTCTCCAGATCGCAGAATCTGGCAGAGCTGCGGGATAAAATGCGCGAAAGCCTGAAGCGCCAGGCGCAGGAAGACGCCACCAAGCAGATGCGAAACGAAATCATCAAGCGGATTATTGACAGCAATCCTCTCGATGCCCCCATTTCGCTGTTGGACAACTACCTCGATGGCATCGTCGAGGATTATAAGCAGCGCGGCGCCGCGGTCGACGAACCGGCTATTCGCAGTGAATACCGCTCCCTTGGCGAAAATCTCATCAGATGGGGTTATCTCTATTACGAAATCGCCAGGAAGGAGAATATCAAGATCGACGCTGACGATCGCAAGAAGTGGGTCGAGAATTTCGCCAGGACTTATAACATGACCGAGGAGGAGGCCCGCGAGCGGCTGGGCCGCGCCAGGAAGCTCGAGGATATCGATGACTCGATTCTCGAATCGAAGGTTTTGCAGTTCATTATTGATAAATCGGAGATTTTAACATCTCAATAGATGGGAGCTTGAAATGACACTCATTCCAATGGTCATCGAAACCACCGGCCGCGGAGAAAGAGCCTATGATATCTACTCGCGGCTCTTGAAGGATAGGATAGTCTTCGTCGGCACGCCGGTCGACGACTCTATCGCCAACCTTATCATAGCCCAGCTCCTCTTCCTCGAGGCCGAGGATCCCGATAAGGATATATTCCTCTATATCAATTCCCCCGGGGGCTCGGTCACGGCCGGGCTGGCCATCTACGATACCATGCAGTATATCAAGCCCGACGTCAATACTACTTGTGTCGGTATGGCTGCCTCGATGGGAGCGGTGCTACTGGCTGCCGGACAGAAGGGGAAGAGGGCCGCGCTTAAGAATTCCAAGATCATGATTCACCAGCCCTGGGGGGGAATCCAGGGGCCCGCGACCGATATTGAAATCCACGCCAAGGAGATCATCAGGACCAAGAAGCAGATGAATGAGATCCTGGCCAAGCACACCGGCCAGCCAATCGAGAGGATCGAGGCTGACACCGACCGTGATTATTTCATGACCGCCGATGAGGCCAAGGCTTATGGTCTGGTCGACGAGGTCTACGAGAGGAAGATCAGGTAGGTCAATGTCGCCCAAGGGCAGAAAAGACGGCGAAGTAGAGAATGAAAAACGATGCGGATTCTGCGGGCGACCCGCCTCGCAGGCTCTGCGTATTTTTACCGGGGGCGGCGTTCTCATCTGCGAGGACTGCGTCAGAGTCTGCTACGAGGCGCTGGAGGTCGAAAAAAGCCGGCCGCCTGAATTTGATTTCGAACTCCCCAGGCCATCCGAAATAAAATCGTTCCTCGATAAGTACGTCATCGGACAAGAACAGGCCAAGAAAGTGGTCTCGGTTGCCGTTTATAACCATTATAAGCGCATCTTCAAGCAGGATACCGGCCAATACGACGATGTCGAGCTTGAGAAATCGAACATTCTCTTGATCGGGCCGACCGGCACAGGCAAGACTCTTATCGCCCAGACGCTGGCCAAGCTCCTGCATGTGCCATTCACAATTGCCGATGCCACCGTTCTGACCGAGGCCGGTTATGTCGGCGAGGATGTCGAGAACATCCTGGTGCGTCTGTTGCAGGCCGCCGACTATAATGTCGCCGCTTGCCAGAGAGGAATCGTTTATATCGATGAGATCGACAAGATCGCCCGGAAATCGGCCAACCCCTCCATCACCCGCGACGTCTCCGGTGAAGGTGTACAGCAAGGCCTTTTGAAGATCCTCGAGGGCACCATCTCGGCCGTTCCGCCGAAAGGCGGCAGGAAGCATCCCGAACAGGCCTTGATCAACATCGACACGCGCAATATCCTCTTCATCTGTGGCGGGGCCTTCGACGGGCTTGAAAAAATCATCGCCCGGCGCGTTGGACGCAAAGTGGTCGGCTTCAAGACCGAAAGTTATCCCCTCGGGCAGGGCATTGGCGAACTCATGGCGCACGCCGAAGACGAGGATTTCCTGGAATACGGCCTCATCCCCGAGATCATCGGCCGCCTGCCGGTTGTCTGCGCCCTGCACGACCTCGATAAGAACGCCCTCATCCGCATCCTGACCGAGCCTAAAAACGCCCTTATCAAGCAGTATCAGAAATATCTCGAGCTCGAGGACGTGGCCCTCGAGTTCGAGCCGGAGGCCCTCGATACCATTGTCGATATGGCCATGAAGCGCAAGACCGGGGCCCGCGCTTTGCGCTCGATTCTGGAATCGGCCATGATGGAGATAATGTACGATGTGCCGTCGCTCGATGACGTCGCCGGCTGCGTCATTACCAAAGGGGTAATCGAGGGTAAATCCAGGCCGATTTTCTCATATAAGGGACGACGACGGAAAAGCGCAGGCTGAATCAAGCTATCCAACCAAAAAGCTCACTCCGCCTCTTGCGGCGTTTTTTTATTGCATTTTTGATTTGCCGGTCCGATAATAATTAATAGTCGGACATCGTGCTCTTGCACCAGATAGATTAGTTAAACATAAAACTATTAAAGGAGAGGGAAGCTCATGTGCAATCGCTTTAGAGTTTTATCACTGGGGGTTGTTGTATCATTGTTGCTTTGTGGTGTAGCTCTTGCCGGGAATTACTCCGGCAGCGCCGCTGCATCAGGGAATTTTGAACAATTTCCGATTCTGCCTCTGGATAGCGGCGGACCGGACGCCTATGGGTATTATTTCATTGACTCCGGTGACAGCGCCTTTAACGCGCCGGAGTACAACTGGATCGAAATTTCAGGATACGGAACCGCCATTCCATTTGTAGCAGACGACGAGAACCTGGGGCCGTTTTGGATCGGCTTCACTTTCAATTTCTATGGAGTCGATTTCCTGACTTTCAGAGCCTGCACCAATGGATGGGCCAGTTTTTCATCGACTGGCAACAGCTGGACAAATGCAGCCATTCCAACCGCCACGGAGCCGAACAACCTTTTGGCGGTTTTCTGGGATGATTTGGATTTCGCGCTTGGCGGAGATGCCTTCTATTATTCAAACAATGTGGATACGTTGATAATCGAGTGGCAAGATGTCCCCTTTCATATAGGTGGCGGCATTGCATCTTGCGAGGCCATTATCACGGCCGATGGTAATATCCTCTTTCAATACGACACGATTACCGGCGCCAATGATTCGCATACTATCGGGATCGAAAACCAGCCGGGAACGATCGGCCTGCAATATATTTACAATACCGCGCGCGATGAATCCGGGCAGGCGATTCTGTTTACCCGCACCGCGCCCGATTACGGCATCAAGAATGTTCTGGTTCTCGCCGCCGACGAGGCTTCCGAATATATCGCCTCCCTGACCCCATACGCCGACATCGGCACCGTCGATTATTTCGACGGCAGGACCGGAACTCCCACCCTGGGAAACCTGCAAAGTTATGACTGCGTGGTCGTCTGGACCAACTACCGTTTTCAGGATTCCATTGCCACCGGAAATGTCCTGGCCGACTATCTCGATGCCGGCGGCGGCGTCGTATTGCAGGATTTTTGCTTTTTTAGAGGATACGGCCTGGCCGGACGAATTATGTCGCAATACTCCCCATATCAAAAGGGAACGTCATTCCAGCCTCGAACGCTGGGAACCAACGATACCGGCCATCCTCTGATGGCGGGAGTCACCGCCCTTGTCGATTCGTATGCCGTTAATGTCACCCTTATCAATTCCCCCATCCTGGTTGCGTCCTACGGCGATGGCACACCGCTCGTGGCATATAATCCGGCCAATAAGCTGGTCGCGATTAACGCCTATTATGGGAATAATCAGCAAAACGGCGGCAATTTCATGGAGCTTTCACATAATGCCATCATTTTCGCGACCAACAGGCCGACCGACATACTATTCATTATCTCTGACGCCGAAGGCTCATCCGAGGCTCAAAGAGACCTTCTCGAATACTGGGATATTCAGGGAATCGATGTCTATAACGGCCGCATCGGCACTCCCTCACTAACTTTCCTGCAGCAATACGATGCCGCCGTTGTCTGGTCGAATTATGCCTTTAGCGATCCCACGATGATGGGTAACCGGCTGGCCGATTACCTCGATAGCGGAGGAGGTGTGGTTTTACTCCAATTCTGCTTTGCCATTAATTGGGAATTGCAGGGCCGAATCATGAGCAGCTACTGCCCGTATGCGGCCGGCGCCAACCGCCATGCGACAAGAATCATGGGATGGTATATGCCCGGCCATTTCCTGATGACCGGCGTAAATGCTATCAGCGACTATTTCACCGCCAACGTTACGATTCAAAATGGCGGAGTCACCGTGGCCTCTTGGGATGACAGCTCGCCATTTGTGGCCTACAATCCGAATAATCATATGGTGGCGATAAATGGCTACATAGGCGGCGCTCAGCAATTTACGGGCGATATGATGATCCTGGTGCATAATGCCATCAATTACTCCAGAGGCACTACCGGCGTTGATGACGATGATATCCTGCCAGGCAAGTTCGAACTCGCTCAGAATTACCCCAATCCGTTCAATCCGACCACTACGATCGCGTTCGATATTCCGCGCGCTTCTCGTGTAACGCTCGAGATCTTCAATGTCCTTGGCCAGAGGGTGACTGTCCTGAATGACGGTGAGCTTGAGGCCGGACATCACACAATTTCGTTCGATGCGTCCGAGTTGGGGTCGGGAGTCTATTTCTACAGGCTTACGGCCGGCGAGAATGCCCGCACCAAGAAGATGGTTATATTAAAGTGATTTCTTGTGATTGCTTGCCCCCGACGGTTTTGTTCGTCGGGGGCATTTTATTTTCAATCTGATTTTCCAGAATCCTTGCACTGGGCGGTTTCGAGCCTTATAATTGTCCCCGGTATGAAATACAATCAAGCCAGGTTCATAGGTTCCTTTCCCGACTGGCGGCAGGCGCCCCGCGCCGGTCTCCCCGAAATAGCGATCGGCGGACGTTCCAATGTCGGAAAATCCTCGCTGATCAACTCCCTTCTGCGGCGCAGAAAACTGGCCCAGATTTCGAAAACGCCCGGCAAGACCAGGCTTCTAAACTATTACGAGATCCTCGACGAGAGAGGCAGGGAGGCTCTTAATTTTGTCGATCTGCCCGGTTATGGTTACGCCAGGGTATCGTCAGAGATAAGAGGAAGCTGGAAGCAGCTCGTCGAGGAATATATCGAGAATTCCAGCAAGCTGCGCGGTTTCGTCCTCCTGGTGGATTCGCGCCGCGGCGTTGAAGATGAGGAAATACAATTGATCGAATACCTTCTCTCGAAAAGGCGACCGATCCTGCCTGTCCTGACCAAAGCCGACAAGCTGACCCGGCAGGCGGAGATCGGTATAGTCAGGCAAACGGGTGAAGCGCTAAAACCGTTTGGGCAGGGTATTTGTGCGCCAGTTTTGCATTCCTCAGTTAAGGGGAGCGGAAACGATCTCATCTGGCGTTGGATCGATGAAAGGATACGTGATGCGGCCAAATAGCACAGCCGTGCTCGGGCTTCAGTGGGGCGACGAAGGAAAGGGCAAAATAATCGATTTTCTGAGCGAATCCTCTGACGCCGTGGTCCGTTTCGGCGGCGGCTCCAACGCCGGCCATACCATCGTGATCGCCGGCGATAAATTCATCTTGCGCCTTCTTCCATCCGGCATTTTCCGCCCGAACAAGGTCTGCTGCATCGGCGCCGGTGTCGCCTGCGACCCCGAGGTGCTCGAGGCGGAACTTTCTGCCCTGCTGAAGCGCGGCGTGCTCTGTGACGGCCGCGTCTTCGTCGACTACGCCGCGCACCTGGTTCTCCCTATTCACAAGGAACGCGATGGTTTCGAGGAGACCACGCGCGGCAAAGGAGCCATCGATACCACCCGGCGAGGAATCGGCCCGTCATATGCCGATAGAGTCTCCCGCATCGGGATCCGCGTGGCGGACTTATTCGAACCGGCCCTCTTGCGCCAGAAAGCCGAAAACATCCTCCGTTTCCATCGCATATGCACCGGGCGGGCGACCGAAGTTTCGGAAAAGGAGCCGGCTGACCTGGTCTCATATCTCGAAAAATATCGAGCGCTTTTCGCCCCCTTGATGGCTGATGTCACGCCCACGGTCATGAAGCTTATCGATAGCGGCAAGGCCGTGTTATTCGAGGGCGCCCAAGGGTCACTCCTCGATATTGATTATGGCACATACCCTTACACCACCTCGTCGCATACCACTATCGGCGGAATATTCACCGGTTTGGGATTGCCCCCGTCCTATCTGGGACGCGTGGTGGGTGTCATGAAATCGTATGTGACTCGTGTCGGCCAGGGCCCGTTCCCCACGGAGCTGTCGGATCAGGTCGGCGCCCAATTGCGCGACAAAGGTTTCGAGTTCGGCTCTGTCACTGGCCGGCCGCGGCGCACCGGTTGGCTCGATATGGTCGCTCTCAAACGCATGGTAAAACTCAACGGCGTCACGCAACTGGCTTTGACAAAGCTCGATGTCCTCGATGGCATGGCCGAAATCATGGTATGTCAGGCATACGAGGTCGATGGCCAGCGACGTGACGATGTGGCCCCCAATCATCCCGATTTCCTCAAGGCCAAACCGATCCATACCAGGCTCGAGGGCTGGACCCGTGAGGTCGCCCACAAGACCAGCCTGGCCGAATTCCCGCCCCAGGCTCGGGCCTACATCGATTTTATCGAGCAGAAAACCGGCGTGCCAATTTTGCTCATATCAACAGGTTTTGGGCGGGAGGATACCATCTTGCTCGACTGAACCGGCGTTCTCGTCCGGGCAAAAGGCCCCCGCCACAAATCAAAGAGCATGCCGGTTAGCCTTTTCGTTCGCAAAAATATATTTCACGAATTTGCCGAAATTTCCGACAAATAATTATAGAATCGCCTTGTATTTGTTTGGCCCCCGTTATATAATCCTTTTCCGCAAATCGTGAACAAGGCGAGGGGAATCAAAATGGGCAAACCAAAAAGCGTAAATTGGGAGAATTTCGAAAACGAGGTCTTGAAATCGGATCGGCCTGTCCTGGTGGATTTCTGGGCTGAATGGTGCGTGCCCTGCAAATCTATCGCACCTGTAATCGATGAGCTGGCAAAAGAGTATAAGGGCAAGGTCGTCTTCGCCAAAGTCGACGTTGAGCGCAATCCGCAGGTTGCCTCTTTCCTGGGCATTCGAAGCATACCAACCATGATCATGTTCTCACAAGGCGAGGAGATGGAACGCCTGGTCGGAGCGCTCACCAAGAGCCATATTCAGAAAAAAATCGATCATTACGCGAATAAATAGCCCCGCGTCAAGGAGGGAAAATGAATTATAAGCGAATAATCGGCGCGTGCTTCTTGATCATTCTCATGGTATCGACCGCCGGTGCGGAATGGAATAGCAATTTCGGGCTGGGCGCCCGGGGGCCGTTCCTGGTTCCTCTTTTCAAAGGCTCCGACTACAGCGCCTTCAGGGGTTCATACGAACCTTACATGATGGGCTGGGACGGCGCCTTCGAAATCAAGTATGGCATGCCCAGAAATTTCATCGTAAACCTCTCCATCGGCTACGCCACCACTTACGACGATACCACGGCGGTGTCCGATCAATCGTTCAAGATGAACAAATCGGAAAAGGCCTATACCCAGCTCAACGGCCTCTTGCTTGGCCTGACCGGCCAGTATTTCTTTATTCCGGAGGGCTCGGTGCAACCCTATGTCCTCCTCGGTGTCGGGCTGGATATGTGGTCTATGAAAACTCAGGTGGGTGGCGCCGGATATCCTTCGCCTCTCGGATCGAAATACAAATTCAGCGATCTCGGGCTGAAAGGCGGCGCCGGCATCAACTTCTGGGTAAATGAAAACTTCTCATTCGATATCCAGGGCAAATTGACATACGGCCTGACCAATATTTCCACAAGTGGTGATCCGACCATATATGGTGACATGTCCGATTGGAAAAAGCGTCCCTTTGGAGGTTATCTTGAACCGTCGATCGGCCTGACCTACTTCTTCGGTGGAGCCCCGGACAGGGACAAGGATGGCATCAAGGATAAATTCGATCAGTGCCCGGATACTCCTGTCGGCGCCGTCGTTGACCAGTACGGCTGCCCACTCGATAGCGACCGCGATGCCGTCTATGATGGTATCGATACCTGCTACGAGACGCCCCAGGGATGCGTGGTCGATATCACCGGCTGCCCGATCGATTCCGACAAGGACGGTGTCTGCGATGGCCTCGACAAGTGCCCCGAATCACCCGAGGGTGTGGCGGTCGACGTTCGCGGGTGCCCGCTTGACGGTGATGGTGACGGCGTACCCGATTACAAAGACCAACAGCCCGATACGCCCAAAGGCGCCCTGGTAGATGAAAACGGCGTGTTTTTGGATGGTGACACCGATGGCGTGCCCGATGGCATCGACAAATGCCCCGATACCGGGGTCGGAATCCTTGTCGATGAGTTCGGTTGCCCCAGGGCCAAACCCCTGACCGGCACGCTGACGCTCAATATTCAGTATGAATCCGGGTCGTTTGAGCCGGACGCCAAGGCCAGGTTCTCGCTCGATGAGTTGGCTGTGACCATGCAATCGTATCCGAACCTCAAAATCGAGGTCAACGGATACACTGACGCGCTCGGCTCCACTTCCGGTAACCTGCGGCTGTCGCAGAAGAGGGCCGATGCGGTCAAGGAGTATCTCGTAGGCCACGGCGTCTCACCGGATCGCGTTACCGCCCGGGGATTCGGCGAGGATAAGCCGGTCTCGGATAACGGCACCCCCGAGGGCCGTCAGAAAAACAGGCGTATCGAAATCGTGCCTGTCGGCCAATAGATTATTGACAAATGATTTCGCATGGGCGGGGCCATCCGGCCTCGCCCGTTTTTTCATGTGCCGTCAGGTCCTCTGCCCCTGCCCTTGTGCGGGGTCAGACCTGACGGTGATTTCCTAATAAGAATGATTGATCTTCAGAAGTTGCCAATTGGGCAGGCGTGCGCAATCGCTCGGTTCCGTTGCGCGGGGAACGCCGGTTGCCGATTATGGGGACAGTTTGGGGATGTCGGGGGGAAGCCCCCGATCTACAGGAGATTTGGTCTTATTTCAGCGTTGATTTTCCCTAACCTTTATTGTTTCGGTTATCTCGTTCCCACGGATAAACCGTGGGGGGTCCGCGGACCACATTTTTCCCACAAGTCAGCAAGGACCGCCCGGGCGTAGAGTAATGTCCTTCCACTAATAAGGGGGGTAGAAAAGAAAATGCAAAATGTACATTCTTTCGATGTCAAGTCGTTGGGGGACAACATTTGAATTCTGCAGATTGAACCACAATTGATTTGCAGAATAAAGTAGGTCGGGTTTATCAAGTCCCGACGTTCTTTCGTCGGGACGGGGAAAGCCGACTCTTTTAGAAAATGTCCTACATCTTGACGCACAGGAAGATGCTGCCAGGATGGGTTTCTGGCCGCGCAGAATGCATATTCAGGATATCATAACCGGTCGTTGCCTCAGGATGTCGCCGGAAAAACGCTTCCATCCTGAGGCATAAGTATAGGTCCTAAATCACAACCGGCGGCATCCGCAGATATTCGGTGGTGCGTTTTTTCTGGTTCAGGTCGTGCCAGACACGCTCCACCTGCTCTTTTTTCAGGCCCATGATCCTGGCCACTTCCTCCGAATTATACCCGCCCTCCAGCGCCAGCCATAGAAGGTCCATCATCTCGAATTTCAGCCCGAAGAAGAACTCCTCCTGGCTGACCTCGGATGGATATGTGTCGGTCGTAGGCGTCCGTTTCTGGATACCCTCGGGGATTCCCAGGTATTCGGCCAGTTGGAAAATTTGAGTCTTGTAGAATTTGATTATTGGCATGATATCCGATCCGCCGTCGCCGAACTTGACAAAGAATCCCTGATCATACTCGTTCTTGTTGCCGGTGCCGATAACGGCGTAATTATGCGCCTCAGCAAAATAGTAGAGAGTCATCATGCGGATTCTCTGCTTCATATTGGAGGCCGCCACGATTTGCAGATAAGCTTTCAGGGGCAGACGCTTTTCCATCTTCTCGCCCGATGGTGATTCCACCGCCAACCGGTAGACGTTGAAGCGGTCTGAATCGAGGACATTGGTGGGCAGCACTATCTTCGCCTTCCATCCCTCCCGCCAATCGGGGAAGACCTGCCGGAAAGCCGAGTCTCTGTAATGATAACAGCCGGCGCCTTTGAGCGCCTCGGTTATGTCTGTGACCTCATATTCATATCCGAACTTATCAGCCAGCTCGATGGCCAGAGCTTTGGAATCGGGAGAGGAATCCTTGTCGGGCATCAAGATACACAGCATTTTCTCCGGCCCGAATGCTCGGGCGCATAGCGCCGCCACCACCGAGGAGTCTATTCCCCCGGATGTCCCCACGATGGCTCCATGTCGCTTGAATTTGACGAACACCTCATTTCGCAGATTCTCGACGATTTCGTTAACCGTCTTTTCGCAATTCAGTTTTATCAAATCTTTTGAGAACACCGTGAAAACTCCTTATTCGTTGATTGAGTCCTTGATGCGAACTCTCTGCACCTTGCCCGATTGTGTCTTGGGGAGCGAATGGGCAAATTGCACAAACTTCGGCACCTTGAAGGTCGGCAGGTTGCGGCTGCAGTGAATTATGATATCTTTCTCGGATACGACAAATCCATCCCGCAGGACCACTACGGCGCAGATCGCCTCACCCAATATCGGGTCGCGTCTGCCGACCACGGCTGTCTCCGCGACGGCTTCGTGCTCGAGTATGATCTCCTCGATCTCCTTGGGACTGATTCTGTGTGCCCCGGATTTTATCATCTCCGAGTTGCGTCCGACAATGAACAAATAGCCGTCTTCATCGGATTTGGCCAGGTCTCCCGTGTGAAGACCGTCGGCTTTGAGAACCCTTTGCGTCTCATCCGGGCGATTCCAGTATCCAACCATGATGTTTTCGCCCTCGGCCACTATCTCGCCTACGATCCCCGGCGTACAGGCGTTTCCTTCCTCATCGCGTACCGTGAGGGTCACACCGGGAATTCCCTTGCCGATTGAACCGAGTTTCTCGATCACCTTTTCATGTTCCAGGTACGAGAGACGCGCCGAGGCTTCCGTCTGACCATACATGATAACAAGCTTAACATTCGGGACAGCCTCGATAAGCCTGGAAGTCAGGGCCGGCGCCATCGGCCCCCCGGCCTGGGTCATATAGCGTAGATGATTCCAGGTATATTTTTTGAAATTCGACCTGTTCATCAGAATCGCAAACGTCGTCGGCACCCCCGCAAAGCCGGTGACTTTCTCATTGGCCATCAACTCCAGTATGACGTTGGGAAATGCGAATCTGGTATCGACTACGATTGTGCCCCCCACCCTCATATGGGTCAACAGAAGCGAAAGCCCATACGAGTAATAAAGCGGCAGAATATCCATCACCTTGTCGTCGGCGGTAAGCTGGAGGTATTCTACGATGGAATCGGTGTTGGCCTCGAGATTGCGATGGGTCAGCATGACGCCCTTGGGGTCACCGGTCGTCCCCGAGGTGTACATGACTGTTGCCAGGTCGCCGCCTTTTCGCGCCACCCCGGGGTTCTCCATATTGCCGCGTTCGAGGATTTCCTTGTATTTTTCGACCGTTAGCTTATTCGCGCACTCGAGTTTGCCGTAATCGCCATCGGTGATCACAAGGTGAAGGTCGGGAAGATCACAGGCTAACTCGGCCAGATGATGCAGCAGGTTGTGGCGGACGATGATCGCCGAGGCCGAACAATCGGAGAGGACAGAGCGCAGTATTCGGCTGGTGGTATCGGTGTTCAGCCCGACCACGACTCCGCCCGCTTTCAATACCCCAAAAAAAGATATTACATAATCTATCGACGATTCCACCAGGATTCCGACGCGGTCGCCGGGGTTGATTCCTCTGGCGATGAGGGAATTGGCCAGCTTGTTGGCGCCTTCGTCAAGCTGACGATAAGTCATCCTTTCGCCGAGGTTGACAACAGCTTCCTTGCCGGGAAACGACCGGGCGTTGAGCTCAAGAAATTGCTGTATTAGCATACGGCGCCCCTTTTTTCCTTTGGATATATTCGACAAGATTATTGATCGTATCCAGGTTATCGGGGGTCAACTCCTCGTCAGCCACCGCAATTTTGAAATTTTCCTCGATAAAACCCACCAATTCCAACACTCCCGTCGAATCGATTACGCCCTTGTCGAATAGCGAGTCGGAATCGAGCAACTCATGGTTGCTTCTAGCCAGCATGAAATTATCGTAAATAAAACCCCGGATAGATGCCCTGATATCCATGTATTCTCCCAAAACTCTGGATTGATGCTGTGGGCGCTCGTCATTTTGGCGACCCAGTCTTAAAACCCCGCCGTCGCGTTGAAGGCGATAATCGCATGTCCTAAGGTAACTCTGGCGATAACGACCCGATGTTAACTGCATCCATTTTGATTTTAGCCCCTACAATTTATTTCGGCGGTTCGATTTGTCAACAGATATATTGGCCGGCCCGGCATGCGTCATAACTTCTTACGTTGCGGCAGGTTCCGAGCCCCTCCAGGAAGGCTGTTTAGTTTGTGCTTGCTTTATGCGATGCAGGCGTATATTTTGGTAAACTTCGGGGAATTTCACTGAAATTAAGGGAAGATGGAGAGATAACGATATGATGCAGACGATGCGAAATTCGGCCAAGATTATATTCTTTATCGTGCTCGTCACTTTTCTTGGCTTCATGGCCTATGGCGGATTGGTTTCCATTATATCCGGGCGCCGGATGGCCCGCGGACAGGGGGCTCCTCCGGGTGTGATCGGAGTAGTCAACGGCCGGGATATCAGCGCTCTAAAATTCGAGGAGGAATACCGGCGGCGCCTCCAGGGCCTCTCGAAAGACGACCACGAACCGACCGACGACGAGATGGAACAGGCCCGGAATGAAATTTGGAACAACATGACCACCATGACTCTCATCGAGCAGGAGGCCATGAATCATGGCGTCCTCGTCTCCGACAGGGAAGTGGCCGACTATATGCGATACTCGCCCCCCCGGGATCTGCTCGAAACCCCGGAATTTCAGACCGAGGGGCAGTTCGACATAAACAAGTATCAAACCTGGCTGCAGCAAATGGCGCTGTCTTCCGATATAAGGTTTACCGAAATCCTGCAGGACCTGGAAACACAGATCAGAAACCAGCTCATTCTGGCGCGTATCCAGGATATTATCCTCTCCACCGTGAGAGTATCGCCGGTCGACGCCGAACGCGACTATGTCGAAAAAAACGAACAGGTAAAGGTCAGATATTTCTTTATCCCCAGCGGCGATTTCGACTCCACGATAACGACCGTGCCGGAAGCCGAGGCCAGGGCCAGATATGAAAAGGACAACGAGCAGTATAAGCAGCCCGAAACGGCGGTCCTCGATTATGTGATTGTCCCGAAAGTCATGGGCGCCGAGGATTCGGCGGCGACCAAAAAAGAAATTTACGATATCCATGGGGAGCTTCAACGCGGAGCTGACTTTGCCGAGCTGGCCACGGCGCTCTCTCAGGACCCCGGTTCGGCCAAGAACGGCGGCGACCTCGGCTGGTTCGGCGAGGGCAGAATGGTAGCTGAATTCTGGAATGCCACTACCAGCCTGAAAAATATCGGAGATATCTCCCAACCATTCGTGTCGCAGTTTGGGTGGCACATCGTGAAGCTGACGGGAAAAAGAACAACCAGGGATGATAAAGGTGTCGAAAAGCCGGAATACCAGGCCAGCCATATATTGATAAGGTCCGAGCCGACAGGGGCGACATTGGCCAACCTCGAGCAAAAAGCCAACAATTTCAGAACGGATGCCGAGAGACTCGGCTTTAAAGAGGCCGCTCAGGAATACGGCCTGGCCGTTAGCGAGACAAAGCCATTCACAAGGGGAGCCCAGGTGCCGGGGATCGGCCAGTACCAGGACCTCAACAATTTCGCATTCGATGGCAAGATCGGAGAAATTTCGGAGGTCACCTCGGCCAGAAATGGTTACTACGTAAGTCACATCAACCGGCGAATTCCCGCCGGCATAACGCCGTTTGCCGAGGTCAAGGAGCGGATCGATACCCAACTGTTGCGCGAGAAACGCGCCGAAATGGCCCACCAAAAAGGTGAGGCATTAGCTGGCGAGTTATCGAAAGGCAAAACCCTCGATGATATAGCCGCCATAGCCGGCAAGCCGATTCAGGAGACGGATTATTTCAGCCGCGTTCAATTCGTGCCCAAGATAGGAAGCGATCCCGATTTTATCGGAGCCTCCTTCAACCTGTCGCCATCGAATATCTATTCGAAATCGGTCAGGGCGCGAACCGGGGCCTACCTGATTCAGTATGTCGATAAACAAGCGGCCGATATGTCGGGATTCACCGCGGTATCAGACTCACTTGTCAACAGCATGGCGGACAGCAAGAATAGGGACCTCTGGAATAAGTGGCTTAATTCCTTGAAACAGAACGCCAAGATCGAGGATTACCGCCCGTCATATTATGGCAGTTAGGCCATTTAAGACATTCCTGATTATCTTGATTTTAATTGTGGCCGGGGTTGGCGCAATCTACATTGTCCAATCCCGGCGTCATTATACCCGTCGGATGCAGTACGAACGGTTCGTATCGGCCTATGTGGCTCTTTCGATTGCGCGGGAAAAATATCCATCGTCCCCGGATTCGCTCTCGATGGCTTACGACAGCATCCTTGCCGCCCATGGGGTCGATTCCGCGTGGTTGAGCAGTTTCGCCGCTTCCTTGTCGGCAGATATTCACCAGAGCTCGCGGATCTGGGATAAAATAGTCGCACGGCTTGACTCTCTGAGGACTGCTTCGCAGCCCGATTCGACAAATACGAATTAATCTTCGTCCAGGAAGAAGGCGCCTTCGAAATGCGTAATTTCGGGAGGTTTCCCGCGTGGCCATAGAATCGAGATCACGTCGAACCGCACCTCCTCGGGGGGTGTTTCGAGAGCAGACAGGTATTGCGATGCCGCCGTTGCCAGCCGTCGCCGTTTGGTCTTGTTGACCCTGGCCTCAGGTGGCCCGAATAGTTCGCTTCTGGAGCATTTGACCTCGACGAAAACCAGGCAGCCGCCCTTTCCGGCAACGAGATCGAGCTCATAATTCTTGTACCGCCAGTTGACGGCTCTTATTTCGTAACCGTTCGCCCGAAGATAAGACGCGGCAACTCGTTCGGCCGCCGCGCCGGTCTGACGCTTGTTAATTGCCCTTCTCCCTTATCAAATGCGATGCCGTCCAAACGACTGCGATTGCCAGGGTCACCCTGGCTACAATGATGACAAGGCCGTTGGCGCCCTGCGAGACAAAAAGAAGGGTGTCCTCGAAAACGGCGTGACACATGCCCAGAAAAAGCGCGATTAAAAACATCTGATTGCGGCCGATACGCCCGGAGTTCGATTCGCTTATCAGGACGCCCCCGCCGTAGGAGATACCGAATATGATCCCCGCCAATAAGGGGTATATTGATTCGGACTTGAATCCCAGGCGCCGGGCCAATGGATACACAGCCGATGTCAGCCGATCAAGCACCTTGAATTCCCTCGAGACCTCTAACACAATCATCAGCGGCACCACGATAGTGAAGACTTTGAATAGGAGCAGGAGTAAACCCGAGGCTGTGTCTATCAGGAATTCCATGATATCAGGCCGGAATGATCAGGTTAAGGATCACACCGCAGATAAATGAAAACGCCACCCTGGCCAAACTGATCCAGAGCGGTCGTGCGTTCATTTTGGCTAAGATGGCGCTTTCCATAATTTGTGAGTGGGAGACCCCCAGCATTATGGCCAAAATCGTGATTTGCCTGGCGGTAAGCTCCAGCCCGGCAATCACAGCCAGCGCCGCGTAGAGGTTGACAAATGAACCGGTCACATAGGCCAGCGCCGATTCCCCCGGCAAGCCGAAATAGACCATGATCGGCTCGAATAAGCCGCTGACAAAATCTATTGCGGGGGTAAGTTTGAGCAGGGCCACAACTACGTAGACAGGTACCATTATGGCCGAAAGCTGAAGAAAGGCCCCGATCCCGCGCTTTACCCCAAGCGTCGCCGACGAATAAAGCCTCGCCTTATATGTGGCCTCGCTCAAGGTTCCGCCGGTTTCTCAATTGGATTGGTTGTTGACCAATCGGTCGAAATCATCCCAGAAGGAGGGATAACTTATCTGAACGCACTCCGCCCCCTTAATGACCGACGGGCCTTTGGCAATTAAGGCCGCTATCGCAAAAGCCATGGCAATCCTGTGATCGCCAAATGTCTCGATTTCGGCGCCATTGAGCTCGGTTCCACCATCGATTGCCAATCCGTCCTCCAACTCGCCCACCTTCACGCCCATTTTCCGCAGGTTGGTAGCAATGCTCTTGATACGATCCGTCTTTTGCAGGCGTAGCTCATAGGCATCGCGAATTACCGACGTTCCCTGGGCCGCCGCCGCCACGATCGCCATGACAGGCAACTCATCGATTATGCTGGGAATAAGCTCTCCCACCATCCTTCGCCCTTTGATGCTGGCCGATTTTATCTCAATTGAACCGACCGGCTCGAATCCGTATTCGCCGGTCTGTTTGATCGTTATCGGAGCCTTCATCTTTTTGAGGACCTCCACAAATCCCAGCCTGGACGGGTTCAGCCCGATGTCATCGACCCGGATTTCGCTGCCCGGCACCAACAGCCCCGCTATGATGAAATACGATGCCGAGGAAAGGTCGCCCGGAACAAGAAGCGGTTTGGGAATCGCCTTTTGCCCTCCCCTGATGGCGAACATGTCCCCTTTGATGTCAGGGGAGACGATGCCGGCTGCCTTCTTGAACCGCTTCGTAAGCGGATCCTCGGTCGACTGCTTGGGTTCCACCCGGCTCTTTTTGACCCTGATCCCGAAATAGGCCGCCAGTCTTTCAAAATGGTCACGGCTGGGTATCCTCTCGATAATCTCGGTTACGCCGCCGGCCAATAATCCCGCCAGCAGCAGAGTGCCTTTGACCTGGGCCGATGACACCGGCATGGCATAGCGGATTCCGTGCAACGGGCCGCCCTTGATCTTGAGGGGAAATTTGAAATTGTTTGATTCGAAGGATGCCCCCATCTGCTCGAGTGGCTCGATTACGCGGCGCATGGGGAGGCCGGCTATCATTTCGTCGCAAACAAGCTCGGATTCGAAATCGCAAGCCGACAGGATGCCGCACAACATGCGCCCCGCGGCAATCGACATCTTGACATCGACCGGCTCGGTTGGTTTGCTTATCCCGGCGATCCCCTTACCATGGATTATGGTTTTATTGTCCCGGTGTTCGATCTCGACACCGAGTTGGCCAAGACAACTTAAAACCGCCTGGGCCTCCAGGCCTGTTGAGAAATTTCCGATCTCGACCGGCCCGTCGCATATGGCGGCCAGGATAGCGGCCCGATGTGAGATGGCGCTATCGCCGGGGATTCGGATTGTCCCCTTTAGATTTTTCGTTGGGTTGATTACTTTGTCCATTTCCTATGTCGCTGCGTGTGAAAGGTGAATCCGTGCCCCACGATTTTCGGCCTACATTATTTCCGGCGCTGTCAGGCCGAGTATTGTCAGGCCCGAGTGCAGAACATACCTGATGCTATCTATGAGCGCAATCCTTGATTCGGCCTTGCCGGCGTCGGCCGATATGATCCTATCATCGGGCGATTTGTATCTCTGATAATATGCGTTAAACAGCCCGCATAATTCAAGCAAATAACTCGAAATATGAAAAGGCTCAAACTCCTCGGCGGCCTTGTCGATTATCTCGTGGAAATTGCCCAGTTTCTTGATAATCGCGTATTCCTCCGGCAGAATCAGCAACGACGAATCGAACTTCTCGGATACGGCTCTGGCATATTTCCTTACAACGCTGCAGATTCTGGCATGGGTGTATTGCAGATAAGGCCCGCTGTTGCCGCCAAAATCAAGCATCCTGTCCCAGTCGAACGATATATCCGTCTCACGCCGAAAGGCCAGGTCGGTGAACACCACGGCGCCGATTCCAACGGCGCGGGCGGTGCCTTCCGGGTCCGGCAGATCAGGCCTGCCTTTTCCGATAATCTCCCTGGCCAGCTTCACCGCCTTTGAGATGACATCCTCGAGGAATACGATATTCCCCTTGCGAGTGGACATCATCTCGTCGCCGAGTTTCACCCATCCGAAACTGACATGATGACAGTCTTTCGCCCAGCTACAGCCCAAAAGCTCCAGGACTTTAAATAGCTGCTGAAAATGCAGGGATTGGGCCACTCCCACCACATATAACATCTTATGAAATTTATAAGTTTCATTGCGATAAATGGCCGCCGCCAGGTCGCGGGTGGCGTAAAGCGTAGCATCATCGCTTCTTTTCACCAGCATCGGCTGCAGGCCAAACTTCTCCAGATCAACTATGGTGGCCTCGCGGCTTTCTCTTAACAGCCCTTTATCATGTAGCAGCTTCTCGACCCGCGCATTCTTGTCGTTATAGAACGATTCGCCGGCCGTGGCCTCGAATTGTACTCTTAGCATGGCATAGATCTTGTCGAATTCCCGTTTGCTCAGGTCGGAGAACCTCTTCCACAACGCGAAATTCTCCGAGTCGGCTCCCTCCAGCTTGCGAAATTCCTCGCGCGCTTTATGGGTCAGCGATGGGTCCTTTTCTTCCTCCTGATGTATCCGAACATAGAGGTCATAGAGATGCTCGATCGGGTTTTCCTGAAGTATCCCATCATCGCCCCAGAGCTTATAGGCCAGTATGACTTTACCGAACTGCGTGCCCCAGTCGCCAAGATGATTGATGCCGACGACATTATATCCCTGAAACAGGAATATCCGTTTCAACGCCGCGCCAATTACGGTCGACCTGAGATGCCCGATCCCGAACGGTTTGGCGATATTAGGCGATGAATAGTCTATCACCACAGTCTTGCCGAGCCCGATATCGCTCTTGCCGTAATTGTCGCCGCCCGCCCTGACTTCGCGGATTATTTCGGCGGCGATTTTTTCTCGCCGCAGGAAGAAGTTCAAATAAGGCCCGTTGGCCTGGACCCTTTCGACAAATTCGGTCGCCGTCATCTTGCCGGCTAATTCGGCGGCGATGGCCGCGGGAGATTTCTTGTAGACGCGCGCCAGATGAAAACAGGGCAGAGCCAGATCGCCCATCTCCTCCGATGGCGGCGACTCGATCAAGCCGGTTAACTGCAATCTGTCGACGCCGGTTGCGGCCGAAACCATCTCCGCTATATGGAATTTATATTGTCTCAAGGGGTGTATAATCCTGAAAACGCTATTTTTGTTTGGCCGACCTGATGAATCAGATTATCCTCGATATCCCATCGAGTAACAAGTGCCCCGCCCGGCATGACAACCCTGACATCCCCTCTGGTGAGCCCGAGCAAGCCGGTTATGACAGTGGCTGCCGCGGCGCCGGAGCCGCAGGCCGCAGTTGCCCCCGAGCCGCGCTCCCAGGGCACGACCGATATTCTGTTTTTCGATTCCACCCTGGTAAACATCACGTTAACGCCGTTTTTGAATAACCGGTTTTTCTCTATCAGCAAACCTTCCGCCCGCCAGTCGAAATCGAAATTCTCGACCAAAATAACGGCATGCGGGTTCGACAGCGCCACGCAGTGAAGCGTGCGCCGGGCTCCTCTTACTTCGATTCTAATTCCCAGGCAATTGCCAACGTCGCCGGCAATGCCTATTTCGCGGCAGTCAAATGACGGCGATCCAAGATCCGCCCTGACGACCGCCGACCCGGCTTGAGCCTTAACAACCTCGATATTATAATCGCTCCAGCGCGTGAAAATGTCAAATTTCTTGTGCTTGCTCTTGTATGCCGCCCTCATGAAAAGGGCCATTCCCCGAAGCCCGTTGCCGCAGAATTTGGCCTCGGAACCGTCGCTGTTGAAAATCCGCATGAATGCCGACCCCGTTCCCAGCCTTTCAACAACGATCAGGCCGTCGGATCCGACACCCCGGCGACGATTGGAGATGGCGCGGGCCAATGACCCCAGGCCGCAGGTTCTACGTGCGAGGGCGCCTTTGTCGACATAAATGTAGTCGTTACCGAGTCCCTCGATCTTTATAAAAGGTATGGGCACTGCGAGATATCTTCAGTCCGCTTCTTTGACCACTTTCGCCAGGCGTTTTATGCCCTCGACAATGTTTTCCTCGGTGGCATTACAGAAATTAATGCGCAGGGTTGAATCATCGGGCCTCTGGCTGAAAAAGTATTTGCCGGGAACATACGCGAGACCTGCTTTAAGAGCAACCGGCAGCATTTTCGAAGCCGAAATTCCATTCGGCAACCTGACCCAAAGGAACAGACCGCCTTCGGGTTCGGTCCAGGTAGAGCCGTTATCGAGATACTTTCGAAGCGCATTGATCATGACATCGCGCCGACGGCCGTAGGCGTACTTGATCCTCTCGATATGTTCCTCGAGAGCGCCGTCTTTAGCGAACTCATAGACGACATACTGGGTGAAAGTCGTGCTGTGCAGGTCGCAGGCCTGCTTCATCTTCTCGCAAATCCCGATAAACTCCACGTCGGCCGCGATCCAGCCAACCCTCAGGCCGGGTGAGATGATCTTTGAGAAGGTGCCAAGCTGTATGACGTGTTCCCCGCCCATGACCTTGAGCGACGGCACCGGGTTTCCCGAATAACGAAGCTCGCCGTAGGGGTTGTCATCGACTATTGGGACATCGTATTTTTTGGCCAGCGCGACCACGGCCTCGCGGCGCGATTTTGACATCGTAATTCCCGATGGATTCTGGAAATTGGGCACCAGATAGATGAAGACGGGCTTGTGCTCGCGTATTTTGTATTCCAGGTCATCGGGAAGCATGCCGCTGTCATCGGTCTTGACCGAGACGAAGTGAGCATCGTAAAACGAAAATGCCTGCAGGGCGCCGAGATAAGTCGGCTCCTCGGTTAAGACCACGGAACCGGGCTGGATGAATACCCGGCCGATAATATCGAGCCCCTGCTGAGAGCCCTGGGTAATCTGTATGGCGTCAGGCGAAAAATCGAATCCGATTGTCGAAATGCGCTGGGCAATAAACTGCTTGAGCATGGGAACACCGGTGGTCAGCGAGTATTGAAGCGAATCCGGGCCATACTTCTCGAGCACACGAAGGCAGGCCTTTTGGATACCCTCGATAGGGAAAAGCTCCGGCGCTGGAAGTCCGCCGGCAAAGTTAATGACACCCGGTTTGGAGGAATCCTTGAGGATTTCTCTAATAATAGAGCTCTGGAGATTTTTGGCTCTTTCGGAAAATTGCCATCTATTCAATAGCTGCCCCACATGTTCTAATATATCGCCTTCAGACATCACTTAACCCACCTTTAAATACGTCAGAAACACTCTTAAATCCAGGGGAAAAATATGATGGAAAGGAGATAAGTCAAGGACAATCGGAGATCAAAAAATCTGCTCTCCGGCGAAAAAAATTGACTCCTCGCCGTGCTTGTCCCTGAGACAATCAAGCACCTTGTCGACCCGTATTTTCTTATCGAGTGGATCGTATTCAATAAGGTTCTGCTCGGGATTCTCGGGGGTTTTCTTTTGCAGATTGGAGACGCCGACACCGATCAGCCTGATGGGGTGGTCGAGGAATCGGTTATCGAGCAACAGTTTGCGGGCGCAATGAAATATCTGTTGCTCGTTGTCGATATATCGCGATAGCGATATCGCTCTGGTCACTCGTTGAAAATCCGAACGCCTGACCTTGAGAGTCACGGTTCTGCCGACACACTTATGTTGCCTGAGTCTTCGAGAAACGCGGTCCGATAAATAAAGGAGAAGCCCCAATATGATCTTGCTATCGTTGGTGTCCCTGGCAAAAGTATGCTCGTGCCCCATCGATTTGGTGTTCGACTCCAAGTAGCTTTCCCGGACCTCATCGCCGTCATCGCCGTTTGCCATTTTATGAAGCGCTGTACCCATGATCCCAAACATCGCCTTGATTTTTGATTCTGGTGTCTTGGCAAGATCGCCTATGGTGTTTACCCCTATTCTACGTAAAGCCTGCGCCGATTTCGGCCCCACGCCCCAGAGATGCTCAACCGGCATACCCCACAAGAATTGCCTTACCCTGTCGGGCGGAATTATAGTGAGGCCATCGGGCTTGTTGAAAGACGAAGCCATCTTGGCCACGAACCGGTTTGGCGCTACTCCTACAGAAGCTGTCAGCCCGGTTGCATCTCTGATATCCTTCTTGATAAGCCCGATCAAGTCTTCTATGTCATCGTATCGCTCGTGGATTCCCGTGATATCCGCAAACGATTCGTCGATCGAGACAGGCTCCACGGCAGGCGAGTAGCGTTTGAGGATCTCCATCACCTGTACCGACATGTAGGTGTACTTGTCGCCGGAGGTGTCAATGAAAAC
>MEWP01000043.1 GCA_001775395.1 candidate division Zixibacteria bacterium RBG_16_53_22
ACTCTGGCGGCGCTTATCAATAAACTCGTAAACGGTTTGGTGTTAACTTACACCTACAGGCGGTTATCGTCCGAAAAGGAAATGGCCGGGCCGAGTCCGGCGCGTTAATGACGAATATGATTCAGATGAGGAGCGATAAAATATGTCCAAGGTAATAGGAATAGATCTGGGCACGACCAACTCATGCGTAGCCGTGATGGAAGGCGGATCGCCGGTCGTCATCCCCAACCCCGAGGGCGGCCGCACGACCCCATCGGTGGTGGCATTCACCAAGGATGGCCAGAGGCTGGTCGGGATGGTCGCTAAACGTCAGGCGATCACGAATTCCGAGAATACCATTTTTTCGATCAAGCGATTCATGGGCCGCCGCCATTCCGAGGTTACGCAGGAGGAAAAGCTTGTTCCCTACAAGGTGGTGGGCGCTCCCAACGATGACTGCCGGGTGATTGCCATGGGCAAGGAATATGCCCCGCCGGAAATCTCGGCCATGATATTGCAATATCTCAAGAAAACGGCCGAGGATTACCTTGGCAGCGAGGTTAAGCAGGCGGTTATCACTGTGCCGGCATATTTTAATGACGCCCAGCGGCAAGCGACCAAAGATGCCGGCAGAATCGCCGGGCTGGATGTCTTGCGCATAATAAATGAGCCTACGGCCGCCTCCCTGGCCTATGGACTCGATAAGAAGAAGGACCAGAAAATCGCGGTCTACGATCTTGGCGGCGGCACGTTTGATATTTCAATACTGGAATTGGGCGAGGGTGTCTTTGAGGTCCGATCGACCAACGGCGATACGCATTTGGGCGGAGACGATTTCGATCAACGAATAATCGATTGGATGGCTGATGAGTTCAAGAAAAATAACGGAATCGATCTGCGGCAAGACCGGATGGCGCTTCAAAGGCTGAAGGAAGCCGCTGAAAAGGCCAAGTGCGAGCTCTCGACCACCATGCAAGCCTCGCTGAATCTGCCTTTCATCACCGCCGACCAGAACGGCCCCAAGCATCTCGATATGACGCTCACGCGAGCCAAGCTCGAGCAACTGGTTGATGACCTGATAGCCAGGACGATTGGCCCCTGCAAGCAGGCGTTAGCCGATGCCAAATTGTCGCAATCTGAAATTGATGAGGTAATTCTCGTAGGCGGTATGACGAGGATGCCCAAGGTTCAGCAGGTTGTGCGCGAGCTCTTTGGCAGGGAGCCGCATAAAGGGGTCAATCCCGATGAAGTCGTGGCTGTTGGCGCGGCTATTCAAGGCGGCGTTCTGGCCGGGGAAGTCAAGGACGTGCTATTGCTGGACGTGACGCCTCTGTCGCTGGGTATCGAGACTCTGGGCGGAGTCTCCACCAGGCTGATCGAGCGCAACACGACTATCCCGACAAGGAAGTCGCAGGTTTTCTCGACCGCCAGCGACAACCAGCCGGCCGTCTCGAT
This sequence comes from candidate division Zixibacteria bacterium RBG_16_53_22, assembly GCA_001775395.1. Classification (GTDB taxonomy): domain Bacteria; phylum Zixibacteria; class MSB-5A5; order UBA10806; family UBA10806; genus UBA10806. Next base: position 1,435 of record MEWP01000043.1, read on the forward strand.
TCATGTCCTTCAGGGTGAGCGTGACATGGCGCTCTATAACCGCACTCTCGGCAAATTTGACCTGGTTGGAATCCCTCCGGCGCCGAGAGGCATGCCGCAGATCGAGGTCACTTTCGATATCGATGCCAACGGCATTGTCAGCGTCTCAGCCAAAGACCTTGGCACCGGCAAGGAGCAATCGATAAAGATAGAGGCCTCATCGGGGCTTTCCGAGAACGAAATCAACAAGCTTGTCAAAGACGCCGAGGCGCACGCATCGGAGGACAAAAAGGCGCGTGAATTGGCCGAGGCCAGAAATAAGCTCGACAATGCCGTTTACCAGGTGGAAAAATCGCTTAAGGATTTCGGCGACAAGATTTCGGAAGATGACAGGAAGAAAATAAAGGATGCGCTCGATAAGGCCAACTCCGCCAAGAGTCTTAACGAGCCGGCTGATATCGAACGGGCTATCGAGGAGCTAATGCAGGCCTCGCACAAGATGGCGGAGGAAATGTATAAGACCGCCGGTTCTCAGGGCCAACAGGCTCCGGGAGAACAGGCGACGGCAGGGCAGAGTGCTCCGGGGCAGGGCGGACCCTCGGGAGGCCCCAAGCGCGGGCCTGATGATGGAGCTGTCGATGCCGATTTTGAAGTAGTCGATGATAAATAACAGATAGGCTGATTTCCAGAATCCAGGTGCAGCCATCACAGCCGCCGCCATCACGATAAGTTGTTATTATATTGGCGATTACGCCGTGTTTAAGGCGTAAGATAATCTCGCTCAAGCGTCTGCCGGCCGGACATTAGAATCGAAAACAGTTGCATTTTCTGCATTTTATCGTAGAATAGATATAGATTTTCGATCCCATTACAGCGATTCTTGACCGCGGTATTATATGTATTTTGCATCAGGGGAGAGTGTCAAGTGACAATGGCCGAAGGGCGCGCTTTTCAGCGAAAAGCAGAGAACCATACTATCATTTTTATTTATATGGCCACGTTTTGGGGGAGGAGCAAGCCATGCTGATCACGGGATTGGACGGGCCTTTTGCGCTAAGCGATGAGGATATCGACGGCAACGTCAAAGATGGTATCGGCGTCTACGCGCTGGGGCATGAAAAAGAGGGAAGATTCTGCATCCTGTTTGTGGGGCGAGCCGATTACGACCTGAACGACCGGCTCCATCAGCATGTGGGGGAGTATGAGGTGTTCAAGTTCAGGCATTTCACAACGCTGAGAGACGCGTTCGAGAAGGAATGCAAGCTCTACCACGATTTTGCCCCACCGGATAATCATGTCCATCCGGAAAGGCCGATCGGCACGGATTACAGATGTCCGGCGTCAGGGTGCAGCCACTAATTCTGGCGCGAGGTCAAATTCCTATTCAATAGCTTCAGGACATCGTTGAGCGCGGCCACATAGCCATAATGCCAATAGGCCCGCTCCGGCGTATCCAGGTCGAGATGCTCCTGCAATTCCATGCACTCGGGATGATTTTCGTCGAGCCATTTTTCAATCTTGTCGGCCCTGTTTTTCAGTATGTCGATGAAAGCGACCATAACCTCACCTATTTTCAAGAGTATTATGCCTGACAGCCCAATTCCCTCCGCTGATAGGGCGTCTCAAAATCCAAAGTAGAAACAAAATTCAGGTCTTATCGGTTGCATAATTTTCGGCCATGCAGTCGAGGACCAAGATTCCGTTAATAGGGGTGTAGCTATCTCGTGAGTCTGTCCCTCGGATTTTGATTGAATATAATTGATCATGATAGTTTCCAAATCTGACACTCGAGTCTACTTACGGTCATTGACATATTCTCTCCATGAAAGTATATTAGGCGTTCCGAGGGGCTCGGGCGTATTGCTTGAGCTTTTTTGAATATGGCAAGAAGAGACTATTACGAAATACTGGGCGTTGGCCGCGACGCCACCGAAGAGGATATAAAGAAGGCCTACCGCAAGTTAGCCATCAAACACCACCCCGACAAGAATCCGGGCGATAGGACCGCCGAGGAGGCTTTTAAGGAGGCCACCGAGGCTTACGAGGTCCTCAAGGATGGCCAGAAACGCCAGATGTACGACCGTTTCGGACACGACGGGCTAAGGGCCGGATCTGGGTTTGACGGGTTCACCGGGTTTGATCTGGCGGATGCCCTGCGGGCCTTCATGCGTGATTTTGGCGGGTTCGGTTTCGAGGATATCTTTGGAGTAGGCTCCACATCGCGGGGAGCTCGCGGCGCGGCCGTACGCGGGCAGGACCTGCAGGTGACGCTCGAACTGACACTGGAAGAGATATCAAGCGGCGTGGATAAGACGCTTAAAGTAAAGCGCCAGGTATCCTGCGAACAATGCGGTGGAGGCGGCGCCGAAAAGGGGTCAGGTCGAAGGAATTGTCCGACCTGCCATGGCACCGGACAGATCAAGAGCGTCGCGCGTTCTCTATTCGGGCAGTTTGTCAGTGTGCATGTTTGTAATACCTGCGGCGGCGAAGGCCGGATAATCGAAAAGAAATGCCGCGAATGCGGTGGCCTGGGAACCGTCAGGGGCATATCGACAGTCGATGTCAAGATTCCGGCCGGGGTCTCGGGGGGAAATTACCTGACCGTGCGCGGACAGGGGGATGTCGGGCCTCGCGGGGCGTCGCCCGGCGATCTTATCGTGGTCATTAATGAGACCGAGCACGACCATTTCACTCGCCGGCACGATGATATCATTGTCGAGGTGCCGTTGTCGTTTTCGCAGGCGGCCCTGGGGGCGGAGATCGATGTTCCAACGCTTGATGGTAATACATCATTGAAGGTTCCGCCGGGAACGCAATCGGGAAAGGTGTTCTTGCTTCGAAACAAGGGCATCCCTCATCTTAATGGCTACGGCCGAGGGGATGAACTCGTGCGCGTGGTGGTCTGGACTCCGTCGGATCTATCTGTGGAGGAGAAGGAGCTGTTCAACAAGTTGGCCAAGACACGTGGTGAGAAACCGCCCAAGACCGATAAATCATTTTTCGAGAAGCTCAGGCAGACACTGGGGGTATGATTATCTTATCCGCCTGCAGGCAATTGGACAGCAACAGGCAACGCATCTCGGCTTCTGATTGTCTGACCGCGCAATCTGCCGCCTTTGGATTGTTATTTCAATAGCGTAATGCCGTGCTTTGTAACTGAGCCGTTAAGTTTAAGCTCGCAGATATAGACCCCGCTCGGATATCGGGAAGCCTCCCAAGTGACGAAGTGCTCGCCCGATTCGACAAATCCCTCAAGAAGCGTGTTTATCCTGTGGCCGAGAAGGTCGAATATTTCCAGGCTCACCGGTCCTGCGACAGGTGTCGTGAAGCGAATCCTGGTGGAGGCATTGAATGGATTCGGGAAATTGGTCATGAGTACGGGCATCTCGGGAAGCCGGCCGGTTTCGTCGACCCCTGTAACAACCTCGGAGGCTGTCAGCATGATTTCCGTATTTTGCCCGTTTTGGCCGCCCTGTAAACCGGCGATATAGAGTGTGACATTTCCGGCGCCGGACGGCGGAGCTGTCCAGGTAAACGTGCCATCGTCTTGATTTGTAGCCGTAAGATGAATACCATTGGTTTCTCCCGTGGCGCTATAGGTGGCTGTCCGGGTACCCGCCGTAATGACCCCCGCGTTCTGCGAGCCGCTTCCGATTCTGCAGCTGCCATTGAACTGCCTTATGGTGTTGCCTCCGTTGTGTGAAATGGCGACTGTATAAGCCTGCCCGGGCACGTATTGATCGGGGAATCCGCTGATCTGGATGGCGCCGCCACTGGTGCCGTGGCAGGATGAAGCGCATCTTCCGCGGCTTCCCGGCGCCCCGGAGTAGCCGGTATATACTGCATGCCCATATGATATGGATGCCATAGCCGACGCCAATACCGCGGCCATGACACCAAATATGATCCTGTTCATTGCAACCTCCTTTGAATTTGGTAATCGGTGTCATTACAAATAACACCACTCCTATTTAATAAATTTCCTCGTTGGAGTCAAATTGCAAGTGGTTTCGGTGACTGTCAAAAAAGGAATCTTGGGTCTATCCATCCCAATGGAAAATCTCGAGCAACATTACCGGCTTGCAATTCCGGTCGTTCCATAATACAATTTTGTTGGCATGAACTATGGCTGATTCTGTGAGGGGGAGTTAACCTCCTTGATAATGTCCAGAGGCGCATATCGAAATAACAATTACTAATTTTATCGTCGAGCCGGAGGATGTGCGAAGCGACGACCTGACGCTTCGCGGGGAAGAGGCCAAGCATCTTTCGCATGTGCTTCGCGCCAAAGTTGGCGACGTTTTTTTCGCTATCGACGGTACCGGGCGAAAATACAGGTCGGTCATCCAGGCTATCGACAGCAAATCGATCAAGGCCATGATATCGTCTATAACGCGCCTGGAAAACGAGCCGTTCGCCGAAATCACGCTCGCCCAGGGGATATGCCGTCCCAACAAAATGGATGACATTGTCGAACGGGGGACCGAAATCGGGGTAGTCTCATTTTGCTTTTATTACTCTGAAAAAGCATACAGCCAGATGGTCGAGGAGCCGGGCACGACTCGAAAGATAATCCGCCTGGAGCGCATTGCGCGGGCCGCCGCCAAACAATGCAAGCGCTCGCTGATACCGTCGGTGGAGCCGCTGATGCCGTTTGCCGAGGTGCTGCGCCTGCGCAATCAATATGATATGGCGATGGTGGCGGCCATAGATCCTAAGGCCCGGCCGATTGCAGACCAAATTGGGAGCGGCGCTAACGTCAAGAAAATTCTGCTTCTGGTCGGTCCGGAAAGCGGCCTGACCGACGAGGAAACGATGGCCGCTATTAACGCCGGATTCCTGCCGATCTCGTTTGGTCCAAGGCGGTTGAGAACTGAGACGGCGGGAGTAATTTTCCCGGCGCTGGTGCTAAGTACTTTGGGGGATTTATAAACCAATGTCGGGTTTGGCCGTCCAGATGGACTCTATAAACCCGACCTACCATATACCATAGAAAAGATATGCCCAATTGTATTTTTTGCGCCATCGTAAATGACCACCGCCAGGCGAAGATTTTATATGAGGACACAGATTACCTGGCTTTCGAGGATCTCCATCCGCAGGCTCCAGCGCATTTCCTGGTAATCCCCAAGCGCCACATAGAGACAATTCTCGATGCTGATAAAGAGACGCTTGGAAACCTGATTCATATCGGGGTCCGGGTGGCCAGGAAAATGGGGCTCGACAAGAATGGATTCCGCACCGTCATTAATTGTAAGCGTCATGCCGGGCAATCAGTGGATCATCTTCATGTTCACGTCATGGGCGGGCGCTGGTTCTCCTGGCCGCCGGGGTAGACTTTCCGAGCGAAAATAGATAGGTCACAACCTGCATAAACCTCGAATGGGATTATATTTGCCTGTTTTTGATATTGACTTTGGGGGGGTCGACATTTAATTTATGCGTCTGTTTTGAAATTATATTGGAGGCGTAATGAAGGAATACATGATTGATAAGATTCGTAATATCGGGGTGATGGGCCATGGCAGCACCGGAAAAACCTCGCTTGTCGAGGCAATGCTATTTACTGCCAAATCAATCTCCCGAATGGGTTCAGTGGATGAGGGCGCGACAGTTACCGACTATACCGAAGACGAGAGAAATCGAAAAATATCAATCAGCCTCGCTATCGCTCATTTAGAATGGCACAATAACAAGATCAACATTATCGATATGCCCGGATACGCCGATTTCATAGGTGAGGTCGAGGGAGGACTTAGCGCCACCGATTTCGCGCTCAACGTCGTAAACGGAGTGGCCGGAGTCGAGGTCGGCACCGATACGGCATGGAGGATTTGTTCTCGACTGAATTTGCCGCGCGGCTTCTTCATCAATCGCATGGATAAAGAACACGCCGATTTCGACAAGGCTGTCAGCCAGATACAGGAGGCTTTCAGCAACCGCGCCGTGCCCGTAACCATGGCCATTGGCGGCGGACCCGCGTTCAAGGGCATCATCAACCTCCTGGCGATGAAGGCATATTCGCATGATAAATCGGGCAATGCCAAAGAGGCGGTCGTCCCTGACGACATGAAGGGGCTTGCCGAATCGTACCGCGAGAAGCTGGTCGAGGCCGCTGCCGAAGCCGATGACGCCCTGCTCGAAAAATTCTTCGAATCCGGCGAGTTGACACCCGACGAATTAAGGCAGGGGCTGGCCAAAGGCATCTCCGAGGGCACGATATATCCTATTTTCGCCGGCGCGGCCGTGGAGACGGCCGGCATTCCGGCCATGCTCGATTTCGCGGCGGCCTTTCTTCCGGCCCCGGACTTCCGCGGCGAGATAGAGGGCTACCTTCCCGGAACCGAAAATAAAATCACCAGGAAAATTTCACCCAACGAGCCGACATCGCTATATGTGTTCAAGACCGTATCCGAACCGCATGTGGGCGAGCTGTCGTTTTTTAAAGTTTTCTCGGGCAAAGTCGCGCCCGGTGACGATCTGCTCAATGCCAATATCAATTCCTCCGAGAGGATCGGCCAGATTTTTCTGATGAACGGCAAGGAGCGCAAGGAGACAAGCATCGCCTCTGCCGGGGATATCGGGGCGCTGGTCAAGCTCAAAAACACGCATACCGGGCATACTCTTGCAGACAAGAAGGCGCCAATTATGTATCGGCCGGCGCCGGTGCCCAACCCGGTCATCAGCATGGCGATCAAAGCCAAAGCCAAAGGAGACGAAGAGAAAATCGCCACCGGGCTATCGCGGCTTCGCGAAGTCGATCCATCGTTCAGGGTGGAGGTAAATTCCGATCTCAAACAGACCATCGTCTCCGGCCAGGGCGAGCTTCATCTCGAGGTGATCACCTCCCGCCTGAAACGTGAGTTTGGCGTCGATGTCGAGCTCGACAAACCCAAGATACCGTACCGCGAGACTGTCAGGAGCAAGGTCGAGTCCCAGGGCAAATATAAGAAACAGACGGGTGGCCGCGGCCAATACGGCG
>MEWP01000044.1:0-781 GCA_001775395.1 candidate division Zixibacteria bacterium RBG_16_53_22
CGTGCCGCCGTCACCGCCCTGCGCGATGATGTTGACACCATCGGCCTTGCCCATGGCTATCAACGCCGACTCGATACCTGCCGCCACCGCCGAGGAGTTCTCGAACAGCGAATGAATCCACGGTATGCGCCAGGCCGATTCCGGATAGGCGGTCGAGAAGACCTCCAGGCAGCCGGTGCAGGTCGTGACGATGGTGTTGGGGCCAGCGGCATCCATGACCAGCTTGGCGCCCAGAGCCTCGCCGCACCCGGCGCAGGCCCGATGGCCGCTGGTGAACAGCGATTCCGTTACCGGCGCTTTCCCCTTTTTGACTTCTGTTGTATCTGACATATCTAAATCTCCAATTATCTCAAATCGGGCAAGGCATGCCTTGCCCCTACTTCGTTTGCAAAGTAAACGGCATATCTTTGGGCGCTACCACGTCGGAACGCAAATCGACGAATTGATTCTGCAGGACTTTGCCCTTAGAAAGGTCGTAGATTCTTTTAAGAGTTGATGGCGGTATGTCCCGTCCGCCGAGCCCCAGCACAAACCCCGATATTGTCGGATGATGTTTGTGTCCGTAGAACGCGCCCTTGAGCTCCTCCTGAACTATTCCGCCGGACCCGTAGCAGAACGCCTTCTCCAGCACGATGAAGTCCTTCACGTGGCCGCTGACCTCGAGGATCTTCTCCTTCGGGAATGGCCGGAAGCTTCTGATTTTTAGGATGCCGACTTTCTCTCCCTTGGCGCGCAAGTCGTCGACCGTCTCCTTGAGCGTGCCGACCAGCGACCCCATCGC
>MEWP01000044.1:860-18652 GCA_001775395.1 candidate division Zixibacteria bacterium RBG_16_53_22
CGAATTTGGCCTTGAACTCCTCGGCGACCTTCTCGATTACCGGCTTGGAGTCCTCTATCGTTTCCTGAAGCTTATATCGTGTTTCGGCGTACCATTGCGGCTCGGCCAGCACGCCGAAAGTCATCGGATTGGCGATATCGAGCTTGTGCACCGGCGCATATCGCGGCAGGAAGGCATCGACCTCTGCTTGCTCGGGCATGTCGACCGGTTCTAAGGCATGAGTCAGTATGAAACCATCCATGTTGATCATGACCGGCAGGCATATATTGGGATTCTCGCCGATTTTGTAGGCTTGCGGATGCATATCCGCGGCCTCCTGGTTATCCTCGGCGAAAAGCATGATCCAGGCGGCGTCGCGCACCACCATGGCGTCGGAATGGTCGTTCCAGATGTTGATTGGGGCCGATATGGCGCGGTTGGCGCAGGTGATAAGCACCGGCAAACGCAGTCCGGAGATATTGAACAGCACCTCGGCCATGAGGAGCAGGCCCTGCGCCGTGGTTGTGGAATAGGCCCGTCCACCGGCGGCGGAGGCGCCCAGTATCACTGACGCGGCGCCGAATTCCGATTCGACATTGAGGAACTGGGCCTTTAGCTCGCCATCGGCCACGAACTGCGACAGGTTCTCTACTATATGGGTTTGGGGCGTGATCGGGTAAGCGGCCACCACGTGCGGACGGCAGAGCTTGACCATCTCGGCCACGGCCATCGACCCTTCGATAAGCTTCTTCATCACTTCACCTCCAACACCATCTCGATATCGTCAACGGGGCACTCGTATGCGCATATGCCGCACCCTTTGCAGAAGTCGAGGTTGGCATCATAAACTTTGTCCGAGCCAAAAATGCAGGCATCAGGACAGACCAGGACACAGATGCGGCAGTCGTTGCAGGTATCGTGCTTGAATATCGGTTTATTCGTGCGCCAACTTCCGGTCTTGTAAGACTTGGATGAGCCCGGGGCGGATGTTATCTGAATCGGCTTAGACATTGGCGCCCTCCTTCGAAGAAGCTGAGCTTGTCGAAGCTTTCTTCACTAATCCAAACGCCTTCTCGGCGGCGGCGACATTCTTGCGGCCAATCATGCCGGGGAAACGCTCCTCGATGGCATGCTTGACACCCGCAAACGATATCTGACCTGTGACTCCGGCGAAATAACCAAGCAGCGTCGTGTTCTGCACCGCCCGCCCGATAATTTCCAGGGCGATCTTGGTTGCCGGGATTGTCATGACTGTGCCGTTGACCTTAAGTCCAAGCTCAGCCGGCGTCTTCTCGGTATCAACGATGACCAATCCACCGGGCTTGAGCCCGCGGGTGACATCGATGGCGCCGATCAGGGTGGCATCCTGGACAATCAGGTAATCGGGCTCGTAAATCTGGTTGCGGGCCCGGATGGCGGAGTCGGATATTCTCACGAACGACTGGACAGGGGCGCCCATTCTCTCGGAGCCGAAAGCCGGGAACGCCAGCGCGAATTTGCCATCGGCAAAAGCGGCTTGCGCGATAAGCTCGGCGGCGGTAACCACGCCCTGTCCTCCACGTCCGTGAAGACGAATTTCCTTCAATTTATCCTCCTTAAGATTATTTCTTAAGATAAAGCGCCTTATTCTTATCCGGCCTTATTGGTTGCAAAAACCAAACTTGAACTGTCGGCCGTTTCTATTACTCCGGCTTGGAATGCGTGATGGCGGTTTGCTTTTGATACTTGCCCTTCTTATCGGCGTACGATATCTGGCAAACCTCGCTGGCCTCCAGAAAAATCGCCTGGGCAATTCCCTCGTTGGCATAGATTTTGGTTGGAAGCGGTGAAGTATTCGAAATCGATATGGTGATATACCCCTCCCACTCCGGCTCCAGCGGCGTCACGTTGACAACGATCCCACAGCGCGCATAAGTCGATTTGCCGAAGCAAAGTGCCAGGATGTCGCGCGGAATCTTGAAATATTCAACTGACCGGGCCAGGACGAAGGAGTTGTGCGGTATTATGCACGATTCTCCTTTGAAATCGATGAAATTTCGTTGATCGATATTCTTGGGGTCGATCACGGTGGCATTAACATTGGTGAATATCTTGAACTCATCGGCCAGCCGGATATCATACCCATACGATGAAACGCCGAAAGAGATGGCTCCCCGGCCGACCTGGGAATCATCGAATGGGGTTATCATCCCATGCTCCCGAGCCATTTTCTTGATCCAGATGTCGGGCTTGACTGTCACGCGTCTCCTATTCGCCACAATATGTTGCGCCAATAAATCAATCGATTAAGCTAAAGCAACCATCCGAAACTGTCAACTGTTATTTTCATCCACTTGTTACAATTTTCACAATTATAATATCGTTTTGGGAGCCGAAAAGTTTCCTGTTGCCGGCAAAATTATTGCAAATCTTTACTAATAAGGATCGGATTCTCTTGTCTTTCAAGATAATATGCGATATTACTTTACACCTCGTTGGACATAAACCATGAGCTGCGAAAAATCTTCACAAAACCTGCCTTTGACAACTATTACATATAATTCGGACCAAGCCATAAGGAGATTAAAATTACCATTAATTTTGAAATATAACCCGGAATAGAGACTCTATGATACGAAATAACCCGCTATCTCGGCCACTTGCGAGGACTCCGTTGCGTCCCTTGACCGAGAATAGCGTTAAGCCAGACTCAAGGGGCGCCAAAGCCTATTCGGAATCGTACTGCACCATCGAGTAAAAACTGTGATTCTTGAGCTTCTCTCGTCCGTTCAGGAAAGAAAGTTCGATCACCACAGCTATCTCATAAATTTCGCCGCCCAGGCGTTCGACCATGTTGGCCGTCGCACGCAGGGTCCCGCCTGTGGCCAGCAGATCATCCAGGATTACGACGCGCTGGCCGGGCTTGATGGAATCGGTGTGCAGTTGAAGCGACGTGCGGCCATACTCGAGCTCGTAAGACTCCTCAATCGTCGCGGCCGGCAATTTGCCCAGCTTACGGGCCGGCACGAATCCACAGCATAGGCGATGCGCCAGCGCCCCGCCGAATATGAAACCGCGCGATTCGATGCCCACTATTTGGTCAATCCCCTTATCGCGATAACGCTCGTATAACTTATCGATTACATATTTGAACGCTGCCGAGTCGTTGACCAGCGTGGTGATGTCGCGAAACATGATTCCCTTGATCGGGAAATCAGGGACATTCCTGATCTTGCTTTTCAATTCATCTGCTGTCATGGTTCGATCCTGAACTCCGTGTATTTGCCGTTATACTCAACCCAGTTGATATCCACCCTGCTTATATGGGCGCTTCGAGGCCCAATCCTGATTTCCTCCAGAAATTCCTGAAGCGCCGACTCGTCCCCCTCGGCATAGGTCTCGACACCGCCATCGAAACGGTTCCTGACATACCCCTTCAAGTCAAACCGGTTGGCCGTTCGCCAGACGAACCACCGGAACCCCACGCCCTGGACGACTCCCCAAACGACAATATGCAATCCCTTCCGACCCGCCATATCAAGTATTGATCAGAGCGTTGGAGACCGCAATCTCCGGTGTCTCGCAGACCACGACTCCCTTGATATCCCAGGTGCCGAGGCCATAAACTTTCTTTCCGGAGGCCAGTGCGAAAGCAATCTCGGCCAGCGTGCCGTAGCCGCTGGATATAGCCACCAGCGATTGGGCGCTGTTTATGATTACCATATTGCGGCCGTGCCCCAGGCCCGTGGCGATTGCGTAATCGACCCAGATATTGGCATCGGCGACAGACAGGCCCGGGAGTATGCCTATGGTGATACCCTCGCGCGATTTGGCCCCCTTGCAGGCGGCCTCCATGACACCGGTCAGTCCGCCGCAGACCAGCACGGCTCGGGCCTCGGCAATCAGCTCCCCCACGCGGAACGCTAACTCGTACGTGCGCTTGTCGACATTCGAGCTGCCGATAACACCAATCAGCTTTTTCACAAGGGGAGATTTAACTATTACGGATTGTAAAAGTCAATGGGAAAGGGACGAGGAGTTACCCGACAAAACCCGAGGACTTATGCCTCAACATGGAAGTCCCGGTCTTGCCGGAACGACATCTTGAGGCATTTGTTTTCCTTGGCTGGCTACTGGTTCTAACTTACTCAGTCCTCAGCACCCAGTGCTTTCCTTCCATTCCGCAATCCGCAATCCGAAATCCGCAATTCAAGCAACTGGTAACTCCCAACTCACCCGGCCACCTGGGCGCCACGCCCGGACTTGGCGATTGCTTTCCGGTAAAGCTCGACATATTCCCCGGCCGATTTCTCCCAGGAGAAATCCTGCCGCATGGCACGGACCATTATCTCCTGCCAGACGGCCTTGTTACGGTAAACCTCGAGCGCGAATTTGACGGCATTCAGCATCTCGCGCGAATCGTACTTACGGAAAACGAATCCGTTGCCGGTGCCCCGGGCCGGATTGACATTCTCGATCGTATCGGCCAGTCCACCGGTCTCCCGAACAATCGGGATCGTCCCATATTTAAGGCTGTACATTTGATTGAGGCCGCACGGCTCATAACGGGATGGCATCAGAAACATGTCGCTGCCGGCCTCGATGAGGTGGGCTAATTCATTATCGAAGCCCAGTGTTACCGAAAGTTTCTTGGGGTATTTGGCCTGAAGCTCGATAAAGAGGTCATGATACTTCTTGTCGCCGGTGCCCAGTATGACCATCTGCAGATCGAGCGCCAGAATGTCATCGGCAACCTCGGCCAGCAGGTCGAATCCCTTCTGATCCGCAAGGCGAGAAATGATCCCTATAATCGGCACGTCCTTGCGCACCATCGGCAATTTTGTCTTGCGCCTGAGGGCGTTCTTGCATTTGGCTTTGCCCTCGAGTTTTTCAGGCTTGAATTTGGCCGGTATGAGCTCATCTTTGGCTGGATTCCAAACATCGTAATCGATACCGTTGAGCACGCCGAATAGGTCGCCGGCCCTGTCGCGAAGTATACCCTCGAAACCATAGCCGAACTCGTTCGAGGTCTGAATCTCCTGCGCGTAGCGCTTGGAGACAGTATTGATGATGTCGGAATACCAGATTCCGGCCTTAAGGAAACTCACCATTCCCCAATATTCGAATCCCTGGTCCGGCTGGAATAATGAGTCGTCGAGTCCAAGGATCTGGAACGAGGTCGCCGGGAAATTCCCCTGGTAACCGATGTTGTGGATCGAGAGCAGAGTGGCGATTTCGCGGAATTCCGGGAAGCGCGGATCGACTTTCATAAACGCCGGAATCAGGCCGCTTTGCCAATCGTTGCAGTGAACGATGTCCGGCATGAAGTCGGTGGCGCGGCAGCTTTCCAATACGGCCCGGGCGAGAAATGCGAATCTCTCCTCGTTATCGATATAGTCCTGCCCTGTCGACGGGTCCTTGTATAATTCGGGGCGGTCGAAAAAACCGGGGTGCGAGACAAACCATGTATCGAAAGCACGGCCCTGCCTTCCATCCTCGTAAAGGGCAAACGATTCTTTTCTCCCCGCGGCCTCCGCCGAGAGATTCGAATCGACCTCGCGCAGGAAGTACTTGGACTTATCGATTTGCCGATACAACGGCATGGCCAGCCGGATATCGTGACCCAGGGCTTTCAATGCCTTGGGGAGCGCCCCGGCAACGTCGGCCAGGCCGCCGGTTTTGGCGAACGGTACGGCCTCGGGGGAAACCAGCAATATCTTAAAACTATGCATCAAATCCTCCGCGATAAATCAGTAACGGTATGGGAAACAGCTCAGGCCTTTTTTATTTCCCTTAAGTACTGCGCGGCGTCCTCAGGGATCGTGGGGTTGATATAGAATCCGGTGCCCCATTCAAAACCTGCCACCTTTGTCAATTTCGGCATTATCTCCACGTGCCAGTGATAATCGTACGGCGGATGAATCTCCACCGGCGATGAGTGGACGACGAAATTGTAGGCCGGATTGTTCAACGCGCTCGAGAGTCGGCACAGGGTGTCCCTGAGTATCTCGGCGAAATTGACCACCTGGTCGGGCTTGATATTCTCGAACGCGGCGCCATGCTTGAGCGGCAATATCCAGGTTTCGAATGGAAAACGTGAGGCGAAAGGCTCGAATGCGACGAATTCATCGTTCTTGTAAATCACCCGGGAGCCGTCGTTTATCTCCTGCCGAACCATGTCACAAAAGATACAGCGTTCTTTATATTCGAAATACTTGCGAGCACCCTCCATCTCGTTGTGAATGCGAATCGGGACAATCGGTGTGGCGATGAGCTGACTGTGGGAATGCTCCAGCGATGCTCCGGCGGCCTCACCCTGGTTCTTAAAAATGATTATATGCCTGAATCTGGGATCGCGTTTGAGATCGACGATTCTTTCGCGGAAGGCCCAGATGACATTTTCCATCGAGCGCTGGTCCAGATCGACCATGTCTTTCTGGTGGTCGGGCGTTTCGATGATGACCTCGTGCGCGCCGATGCCATTCATCCTATCGAAGATGCCCATGCCCTCGCGATTTAGATCGCCCTCGATGCGCAAGGCGGGGAACTTGTTGGGAATGACCCTCAGGGACCATCCCGGGCTGTTCGGCTTAGAGCCATCGTCACGAAAGGCCATGATTTCGGGCGGAGTGGACGATTCATTGCTGGGGCAAAACGGGCATAGCTTGATATCGCGGCGACGGTTTTCCATGGGGAAATCCGAGGGCCTCTTGCCTCTTTCTGTCGAGATGATAACCCATCTCCCCACGATGGGGTCTTTGCGAAGCTCAGGCATTAATCCTCCCAAAAATGGCAAAACTCAGTATCATCTGCTTTTATCGTCCTTTTCTAACCGCTGTTAACTATAAGGCTGTCAGGAATATCAGGAATAATATAAAGACTCGATAATCATCTTGCCAACTTATATTTTTCCGGGCCATTTGGCAAGGCCGTGTATTTCGGCAAAAAGCCTGCGCTCTATATCGCCAAAGGCCATGTTGCGCCTTTTCATGGACGCGGCCGCTGTCTCACAGGCCTTGTCGAGTCTGTATTCGACAAGGTTTCCCGGCGTTCCCCAGGAAAACGATTTTATGTGCCGGTCGCCAAATAAGGTCCCGCCATATAGGTTGCAGGAAAATCCGATCGATATTCCCGTATTCAGCAGGGTACCTATGCCGGTCTTGGTATGGTCCCCAATGAAACATCCAACCTTGAGTTGACCCGTGTTCACCGATTGGCCGTCCACATGAACTGATATTTGGCTGTAATTGTTTTTCAAATCGGAATTTGTTGTCATGGCGCCGAGATTAACCCACTCCCCCAGATAGGCGTGCCCCAGGAAACCGTCGTGATATTTATTGTCAAATCCCAGCATGATCGTCTCCTCGACCTCGCCTCCGACGCGACAGACCGGCCCGAAAGAACATCCCTCCCTGATTTTGCCGCCAACGATTCGGCAGTCCGGTCCAATGTAAACCGGGCCCTTTATGAAGGTGAGCGGTTCCACCACAGTACCTTTCTCGATGATAACCGTCCCCTCGGAAGCATCGATCGTGACCTGCGGTTTTATCACGACGCCCGGGCCGACAAAAATCTTCTTCCTGTCAATCAGATGAGCGCCGGGATAGGCCTTTCTGGAATTCGACGATTTGGATTTGAAATCCCCGAATTCCAAATCGATGAGTTTACCGTTCAAATTGACCAGGTCCCACAGGTAATTGACTGCTTTGCCCTTAGTCTCTTTTTTATAAAACGAGTTTCCAATATCCCGCAAAATATCGCCCTGGTGCAGCAGCCCCAGGCGACCCGACAGGTCCAGGCGGCTTTCAAGATCGATTCGGAAAGCCAGCAGGGTGCCATCGGAAACCAGGGATTGTCCCGTCGCGAGCTTCTTTAAGCCGGCGATGGTTTCGCGTGTGGGCAGGAATCGGCCGTTGACAAAGACGAAATCGGTCGGCTTGTCTTGACCCCTGACAACCTTGTCCTCGGTCTCGAGTATCCTCGATAAGTAGTGACGGCAAACAAATGAAACGCCCCGGGGCTTTAAGGCCTTCATCCACTTGCGATAGATTTTCGAAGTCCCGCACAGCAGCGTGAATACGGGATGCGAAAGCGATAGTGGCTCGAAATTGGCAAATTTGTCGTCCTCGAAAAATACTATATGCATATTCCTATTCCGGGTTGGGTTCAACGTGAACCATGACTTCGTTTATGTCGTCATACTTCGAAAGGAGGCGGTCTCGCACTTGATGAGCGATCTGATGCCCCTCCCACACGCTAAGGTTTCTATCCACGAATATCTCGATATCAACTATATGCCTGGCCCCAAGCGTCCGCATGCGGGTGGTCACGACCCCCTTGACCTCGTCGATCTCGCAGGCGGTGTTGGTCACTTTGTCGACCAGCCCTTTGTCCGGCGCCCCGCTCATGAGGGTATGGATATTGTCGCGTATCAGGTTTATGCCGTTGCGCACAATGAAAAATCCCACCCAGATGCCGCCGACCGGGTCGAGAATCGGGTAGCCGCTCTGGGCCCCGATAATGCCAACCAGGGCTCCCGACGATGCGAAGACGTCCGATTTGTGATCGTAGGCGTTGGCCACGACGGCCGGGCTCCTGGTTCGCATACCGATATTGATAGTATAACGATACAATACCGATTTAAGGGCGATCGTAAAGATTGCCACCCCTGTCGCCAGAAAATGTGGTGGTTCGTACCGCTTGTCGATAATCGTATGGATCGAGTCGTACCCTATGTACAGGCCGGTAGTAAATATGATGATCGCCACCAGCGAGGCCGCGATGACATCGGCGTTGCCGTGGCCATACTGATGGTCGGCGTCAGCCGGCCTCTTGGCGACATTCAGCCCGATCAGGACTGCCGAATTCGCCAGCAGATCGAGGAAGGAGTTGAGGCAGTCGGCGATAAGCGCCTTGCTTCCACCCCAGAAACCACCGATGAACTTGAGCACCAGCAAGAGAACATTGGCCACGAATGAGAGCTTGGTCGAGGCCTCCGGGGTATCGAAATTGTATTTTGGCGCAGACACTATGCGAAACTTGCTTTAGGTGGTTCAACCTTGGCAGGCGCAACTTCGAAATAATCTCTCTGCAAAAATCCGAAAGTGGCGGCGAATAAATTAGCCGGGAAACTCTCGCAGGCGATATTATATCGCCTTACGACCTCATTGTAATATTGACGAGCCTGGGCGAGGCTATTTTCAATTTCCTGGAGCTGTTTTTGAAGCGTCAGAAAATTGGTATCGGCCTTCAAATTAGGGTAGTTTTCCGCCACCGCCAGAAGACGAGTCAATACCGAATCCAAATCCGAAAGAGCCCGGCCCGCCTCGCCGACAGTCTTGACACTGCCTATGGAGGCCCTGGCCGCAGTCGCCTCCTCGAATACCCTTCTCTCATGAGCGGCATACCCTTTGACCGTCTCGACAAGATTGCCGATCAGATCAGCCCGTCGGGTGAGTTGCACGTCGATTTGATGCCAGGCGGCCTGAGCGGAGTTCTTAAGGGACACCAGCCCGTTATACAGCGAAACGAAATAGAGTGCAATTACGGCAAGCGCGATAAATGGCAATATTAAAAGTAGGATCAACATGCTACCCCTGTGATAATTCCCGGCGATATTCCTCCAATTTGACTTTCAAATTGGGATCGGATAGTGCCAATATTTCTACAGCCAGGACCGCGGCATTCCTGGCGCCATGAGAGCCAACTGCCATTGTCGCCACCGGAATCCCGGCCGGCATCTGGACAACCGATAAGAGCGAGTCGACACCCCCGAGAGCCGAGCCGGCCAGCGGCACCCCGATAACAGGCAGCAGGGTGTGAGAGGCGATCACCCCCGGCAGGTGGGCCGCCATACCGGCGGCGGCGATTATGATTTTGACCCCGTCACGCTCGGATTGTTTGACAAGCTCGATTGTCCTGGCCGGCTGGCGATGGGCCGAGCTAATCTCCTGCCTGAACGGGATACCGAATTTCCGAAGCAGATCGCCGCAGCCGGAGACTGCTTCCGTGTCGGACTTGCTGCCCAGGATTATGAGTACTTGCGCTTTTTCCATTAAAAATAGCTCGAATCTACTTTGACGGCCCGCATGCCGATATCGCGCCGGTACTGCATGCCGTCAAAGTTGATACCCTGGATACATTCGTAGACCTTGGCGATAGCCGCCCGGAGCGAATGATCGGCCGCCGTCACGCCCAAGATACGGCCGCCATTGGTGACACATTTGCCATACTTGATCGCGGTCCCGGCGTGGAAAACCATGCACCCAATCTCGTCGCACCTGTCAAGACCCTCGATTACCTTGTCTTTTTCTTCGGATTCAGGGTAGCCGCGGCTGGCGACCACCACACATACGCATGACTTATCCTTCCACTTGATCTCATTGATATTCAGATACCCATCGGCGATATCCAGGAATATCTCCACCAGGTCGGTTTCAAGAAGCGGCAGGACAGCCTGTGTTTCGGGGTCGCCGAATCGGCAGTTATACTCAAGCACCTTGGGGCCGCGGTCGGTCACGATAATCCCCGTGTAAAGGACCCCCTTATACATCCTGCCCATCTCCGCCAGCCCCGATATGGTCGGATCCAGCACCTCATCGACGATGCGCTTCATCATCTTGTCCGGAATGACATTTGTCGGCGCATAGGCTCCCATGCCGCCGGTATTGGGCCCGGTATTGCCATCGAAGATGCGTTTATGATCCTGCGAGGAAACCATCGGAATAACCCGCTCACCATCGGTAAGGGCCATGACCGTGACCTCCTCACCCTCGAGGAATTCCTCAACCAACAGCCTCTCGCCGGCCTGGCCGAACACTTTCTTGACCATGATATTCTCGATCGTGGCCTGGGCCTCGCTTGGAGTGTTGACTATGACAGTTCCCTTGCCGGCCGCCAGACCATCGGCCTTGACAACCAACGGATAGCTAGCCCGGGAAATGAAGTCGACAGCCTCGGCCGGGTCGGAAAAAATTCGGAAACTGGCCGTCGGGATATGGTAGCGCTGCATAAAATCCTTGGCGAACGCTTTGGAACCCTCGATTTCGGAGGCTTCTTTGGTGGGCCCAAAAATACGCAGGCCCCTCTCCTCGAAAACATCGACGATACCGAGGGTCAGCGGCAATTCCGGCCCTACGACTGTAAGATCGATCTTCTTCTCCTGCGCAAAATCGGCCAGGCGGACGAGATCGGTCAAGCCAATGGGGACAATCTCGGCCAGTTTAGAGATACCGGCATTGCCGGGCGCGCAGTAGATTTTCTCGACACCCTTGGACTGGGCCAATTTCCATGCCAAGGCGTGTTCACGCCCGCCTTTTCCAACAACCAGTATCTTCATAATCCTCCGATTTTAAGCAGTAACTATAGCATAAATGACATGAATTTCAATGCTTTTTTAGCCGCGGATGTCGCGGCCGGGCAATCGCAGTTGCCGCGTGAATCTTGTTGAAATCCCGCAATCATATTCGTATACTGTCTGGCATATTATTCTTTTTGCTCTTTGCGACACGTATGAGATAATGCGGAGGAACTATGGGTTTCGTCAAAGCCGAAAAAATATGGATGAATGGTAAACTGGTGAATTGGGACGACGCCAAAATACATATCCTGTCTCATGTAATTCATTATGGCTCAGCGCTTTTCGAGGGCGCCAGATGTTATTCCACGCCAAAGGGGCCGGCCGTGTTTCGCTTGAAAGAACATACCGATAGACTCTTCAACTCATGCAAGATATACCGCATGGATATACCTTTCACTAAGGATCAAATCAACCAGGCTATAATCGAACTCATCAAAATCAACAAGCTCGATGAATGTTATATTCGCCCCATAGTCTATCGCGGTTATGAACAACTCGGTGTCGATCCCACCGGCGTGCCGATCGACGCTGCCATCGCCGTATGGAAATGGGGCAAGTACCTCGGGGCCGAGGCCCTCGAGCGCGGAGTCGAGGTCGGCGTGTCATCGTGGCGGCGTAACGCCCCGTGCACGATGCCGGCCATGGCCAAGTCATCGGCTAATTATATGAATAGCCAGTTGATCCGCTTGGAGGCCCGCGCCCACGGGTATGTCGAGGGTATCGCGCTCGATGTCTACGGGCATGTCTCCGAGGGTTCCGGCGAGAATATCTTCATTGTCCGCGACGGCGCCATCATTACCCCACCATTCGGATCATCCATTCTACCGGGCATCACGCGCAATACCATAATCAAGCTGGCCGAGGAACTCAAGATAAAGGTCATCGAGGAGCAGATCCCGCGCGAGGCGCTGTATATCGCCAACGAGGTGTTCTTCACCGGCTCGGCGGCCGAAATCACGCCGATTGCCAAGATCGATGGTATCACTATCGGGGCCGGAAAGCGGGGGCCGATCACAGAGCATTTGCAGAAGGAGTTCTTCGCGCTGTTCGATGGCACCCGCTGCGACGAATATGGCTGGCTGACATACGTGAAATAATGATTGCGGATTGCGGATTGCGGATTGCTGAATTAAAATGAAGGCCACGGCACAAAAGCCGGAAACGACTTTGTAGGGGCACGGCATGCCGTGCCCGTTTAATAAATTGAGCCAGATAGCAAACGACCTTACCTGAGAAGACAAAGTATGAAAATTGCGTTGGGTTGTGACCATAAGGGATTTGCATTCAAGAGCCTGATAAAATCGCGCTTGATGGAGCAGGGGCACGAGATAACCGATTTCGGTACGGATTCCGAGAAGAGCGCCGATTTTGCCGATTTTGCCTTGCAGACAGCGCGCGCCGTCGCGGGAAAAAAGGTCGACCGCGGAATCCTCATCTGCTGGACCGGCAATGGCATGGCGATGGCCGCTAACAAGGTTCGCGGTATCAGGGCCGGGCTGGCGCTCAATCCCGAGATGGCCGAATTGACCCGGGCGCATAACGATGCCAATGTATTGGTCCTATCCGGCAAATATACGCCTCGTGAGCAAATCACCGACATAGTCGATAAATTCCTCTCGACCGAATTCGAGGGGGGACGGCACCAACGGCGTCTTGATAAGATTAAGAGATACGAGGATGATAATTAGCTTTGCGTCAGGATGTCGTCTACATAGACTCCATCCTGACGCACAATAAAAATTAAAAAGTCGGGTTTCCAAGTTCTATGGAGAACTTGATAAACCCGACCTACAAAAATAATAAGAGGATAAGAACTGATGTTAGATGAACTCAAAAAGGCCGATCCCGAAATTTATCAAACCCTGATCGGCGAGGCCAACCGTCAGCACGACGGCCTGGAGCTGATCGCCTCCGAGAACTTCGTCTCGATTCCGGTATTGCAGGCGATGGGGTCGGTCATGACCAACAAGTACGCCGAGGGTTACCCCGGCAAACGCTACTACGGCGGCTGCACCTTTGTCGATCAGGCCGAGAATATCGCCCGCGACCGCGCCAAGGAGCTTTTCGGCGCCGAGCATGTCAATGTCCAGCCGCACTCGGGTTCGCAGGCCAATATGGCGGTCTATTTCGCGGTGCTCAAGCCCGGCGACACCATCATGGGCCTGAATCTATCGCATGGCGGCCATCTGACTCATGGCCATCCGATCAATTTCTCAGGCAAGCTGTACAATGTCGTGGCTTACTCTGTCAGCAAGGAAACCGAGACGATTGACTACGACGAGCTGATGAGGCTGGCCCGCGAGGCCAAGCCGAAACTGATTATGGCGGGCGCATCTGCGTATCCGCGCACATTGGATTTTGCGGCATTCAGAAAGGTTTGTGATGAGGTTGACGCTTACCTGGCGGTCGATATTGCGCATATCGCGGGGTTGGTGGCGGCGGGCCTGCACCCCTCCCCTGTTCCGATGGCCGATTTCGTGACCACCACCACGCACAAGACGTTGCGCGGCCCGCGCGGCGGCATGATAATGTGCAAGGAAAAATACGCCAAGGACCTCGACCGCGAGGTCATGCCCGGTATTCAGGGCGGGCCGCTGATGCATGTTATCGCGGCCAAGGCGGTGGCGTTCAAGGAGGCGCTCAAGCCGGAGTTCAAGGAATACCAGAAGCGGATTATCGAGAATGCCAAGGCGATGGCCCAGGAGTTTGTCAACGCCGGATTTCATGTCGTCTCCGGCGGGACAGATACGCACCTGATGCTGCTCTCATTTGTTGGTAAGCCCGCCACACAAACGGCGGGCAAAGGCATTACAGGTAAGGATGTCGAGAAGGCGCTGGAGAAGGCCGGGATAACTGTCAACAAGAACACCGTGCCGTTCGACCCCGAGAAGCCGTTCGTGACATCGGGCATACGCATCGGGACGCCGGCGGTGACCACCCGCGGCATGGGCGTGCCGGAGATGAAACAGATCGCCGGCATGATTACGCGTGTCATTAAGGACATGAAGAACGAAGAGACAATCGCCTGTGTCCGCAAAGAGGTATCGGCGCTGGCGGAGAGGTTTCCGCTGTATGCGGGGTTGAGGTAGGGGAATTGCGGATTGCGGATTGCGGATTGCGGAATTAAAATAAGGGCCATTGCACAAGGCCGAAGGCAGGATGCGACTTTGTAGGGACACGGCATGCCGTGTCCGCTTATTAAATCAGCCTATTAAACTCGTGGCGTCAGGCCCCCGACCCGAAGCTGTTTTTTTTGCGACTAAGAGCCGAATAAAAAACGCTCCTCCCAGTAGACATGGCATTATAGTTTAGGGCATTGTCCATCACTCCGGCTCGCCAGCCTGTGTGGAATCAGAATCGCTAATATTGTGCCGGTTTTGAAAGCCGTCTATGGTCTTGACAGCTTGTGTTTCCGCCGCCTGCCTGATGTTTCCGATCGTTTTAAAATAGCTGCTTCGCGGTTGACGTATACTCGGAAGGGCTCCAGAGAAAATAAGGAAGAGGATATCGACCAGAAAGAAAACCCATATGACATCCTTGGTCTTGTACTTAAGTTCCACGCCTCCCACCCCGCGTTGTAAGAGACCCGACAAGATACCGATTAGCATTGCCAATCCCGTAAGTAAGAGAATTGCGAAGCCGACATAAGTCAGCCAATCTAGACCGAATTCAAGGCCGACGAGATATGGTATGGCAAGCGCGAAAAGCAAAACCGCCAAAAAGAACAGCATGTTTACGTATCGCCAAAAGTAATTCCATAGCTTTTTGGAAAAATTAGCAATTTCAATAACCACCTGCTTGAGGACGTCATAAATCAGATTTAGAATTTTCAGGACAGTATTTAAGGTGTATTCGACAACCAAGGAAAGCGTTTTAGCCCCCCATTCCAGACCATTCAGGATAGCGGCCAGGACTCTTTCGATCAGTCTCATTATTTTTTTATCCTTCCTGCGGGTAAGGTTTGATGCATTTTCCTGGCCGGCAGATGCCCTCGTCTGGCGCTTGTTTTGAATAGGAGTGGGGGCAGGCGGAGACAGTCTGGTGCCAAAATAATTGTGCCCATAATGGCGCTGGGAAGATATTTCCATCCTGAAACATTAAAATAAATCGCCCATATCCCAATCCCCACTAGCGAATGGTCAATTTATAGTAATTAATTTCGCCCACGCCCTTGAAAGAGCTATGCAATTCCAAAATTGAATCTATTCTAGGGTGGATTGCGGTCTTATCATCAATTCTCAATTGCTTATCAAAATCCTGAGAAAAGGTAATTTCACCGGGGGCGGTTTCAGAGCCCAAGCGAGCGCATCTATCTACGCATAAGCCAATCGGATCAAATTCATTTGAAAAGATCGCCCCATTCCTTGCCTCGCCATAATCTATAGAAACTTTGATATCGATCTTATCTTTTCCCGTAAAAATTATGGGTTTAGAAAATGCTGCGACTAAATCTACGCATGAATGCAAGATATCTTCTGCAGACTCCGAAAAATCGAAAGTAGCTAAGACCGCATCACCCATAGTTTTAACTATTTTTCCATTGGCCTTCTCAGCATGAATGCACACTTTATTTAAAAAAAATAATTGCCTATGCATCCAGATAATGTCGGACATTCCTGTTTTTAAAAGATAATGCTTATATTCAGTCGAATTGCAGAGATCAACGAACAAGACATATAAAAACTGAGAATCATTTGCTAATTCCTCATAAAAATTGAAGAATTGCCTGATTTTCCTTTGCCGGACCATGTTATTCTTGCGACATGGAGGTCAGTATATAATCTATGCCAGTAAGAGTCAATTTCCATGTTTTCCCATCTTTATTTAGAAATCCCCGATTCTTAAGAGAGTTTAGCGTATCTGTAAAATTCATTTTGTCATATCTGGGAAACGCGATTTCCTTAAAAGCAGCCTTTATATCAGTAGTTGCTATTTCAGCTTGGCCTCTTATCTTCTCTAAATAGTAAAATAACATAAGAGCGATATCGGGACGCGAAAGGCTCTTATTTGCCACATGCTTTCGATAATATTCGTTAATTGTTGCCTCTGCACCAATTTGAAGTTTAGTCTCTTGCCCGCGGCTATCCGCTGCTATCTCCGATTTTGAAATCGCTTCTGGATGAGATAATAAATCTGCCAACAAACTTTTCTCTTTTTCATTAATCCAGCCCATGTCATGGCTTTCTAATTCAATCATTACTCTTCCCATTGTAATTTTCATCCTGTAGAAAGATTCCATTGGTCCTCCCTGTTAAAACTTCTTTAAAAGGCGATCATTTCCAATCTATACTATTAATAAAAATCTCTTTAATCAAATATCCATCCATTCTTCGGAATTTCCGTCAGCATGGAATCTGCAAGATATTATCCTGCCCCTTTTTGGTGACCCACCGTATAAAGGCACCCTGCTTGCTCTACTTTCAAAGTATAGCATCATATTGAATTTCGTCAAGCTAAAACTGGCTAAGCGGGCCGGTGATACCAAAATAAATTTTGCGGGAGAGCAAAATAATTCTTGGCCCACTGACAGTAGGTGTCAGTGGGGGGTGGTATAATGTTAGGTTATAGCTCTTGGCCTGTCGCGATCAGAGCAAGTCGTCACGACTCGACTCTTACGAGCTCTGACACGCGATAAACCGATGCGGTCGTCGCAGCTTTCAGATTCGCAGGTCGAAACCCTGCTTGCAGCAGGCAAGCCCTGCGGTTTCGACTCTTTCCTGCTTTTCCCGCCAGGCCTCCTCGTCCGTCGCTTGTTTTGAACCAGCCAAGGGGCAGACCGGGCCATGCGGCTCCAAAGCGGGAGGACTGCCGCCCAATGGAATATTCGTGCCCCGCAATTCTCACTTAAGAGTGAGCTTCTTTCTGCCCGCCAATGTTATAAATCCCACGACCCCGATCAGGATTGATATCACAGCTATCGCGGTGGTTAGCGCGCCGCCGCATGCCCAGCAGTCCCTCACAGGCTGCCCTCCCCCTGCCGGAAATAGAATCAACATGCAGCCGAAAATTATCGCCCAAACCCATGCTATGGCGGCAAGTATTGTTTTCATGCTTTATCACCTCCTCTCGCCTATCTTATGAGCCCCTCTCATTACAGTGTCTCCAGTTTGGCCGTCCCGACGAAAGCACCGTACCCTATAAATCCTCCCACACACTCTACTTTCAAATTTACACCCTCGCCATCCACCGCGTCAAGCCAATAGTGGTTATGGGGGCCGGTGATACCAAAATAAATTTTGCGGGAGAGCAAAATAATTCTTGGCCCACTGACAGCAGGTGTCAGTGGGGGTTAGTATATTATCAGGTTTCTCAGGAAATGGGGCAAGGGGCCCACTAGGGCCGCCCAAGTAATGATTGCGTCAGGTCTGACCCCGCACTACGCTTCGCTCCGGCAGGGGCAAGGGACCTGACGCCACCAAAACCAATCGTTATCCTTCAACAACTTGACAAAAAAAGAATGTACATTTTGCATTAT
>MEWP01000045.1 GCA_001775395.1 candidate division Zixibacteria bacterium RBG_16_53_22
ATCGAAGACCCGACCTACGCGCAAAAGTTGCACCGTTATTTTATGATAGCCAAGCGATTTTCAAATAAAGAAGGATTTTTCGTCTAATCTATATCGATAGTGGTTCCCATGGCGGTCAAGATTCGAAATAAGAAATACTCAATTATGAAATCGGTGCGACATCAATACGAAAACTGGCCGTTCCCCGGCACCGATTTTAGAAGCAGGGAATGGCTTCTGCTGCTCAGGCAAATCGGCAAAATTATCAATAGCAACAATAAGCAGGCGGCGCGTTTCGCGGATATCGGGTGCGGAACCGGGCATACCGTTTTAGCGCTTGCCAGGATTTTTACCGGGACTCAATTTTGGGGAATTGATATTTCCCGCAATTCGATACGCCAGGCCAAAGGTTTGGCCTCCGATAATCAGATTGAAAATGTGACATTTAGAAATATCAATATAATCACCGATCGCTTATTGCATCTGGGCAAGTTCAGGGTGGTTTATTGTGCCGGCGTCCTCCATCACATTGAAAATTTAGATAAGGCTTTTGCGCGGGTCGCCACCCTGGTCGAGCCCGGGGGATATTTGATACTCTGGCTTTATGGCAGATATGGGCGGGCCCGCCACCGGTTGAACCAGAAATTTTTAAAAACGCTGGCGTCCGGATTGTCGCCCTCCAAGACCTTAGAATTGGCGCACGAATTTGCAGTGCAATTCAAGGATCGCCTTGCGGCCGATGGCGGCTTCTATACCCCCAGGGGTTCCGGCTTAGATGGGGTTCGGTGGCTGTTGGATCACCCTCATTGGCTCGCCGATCAGATGATTCCCGGATTCGAAAACGCTTTCGATTTAGGCGATATATTCAGGCTGCTCGACAACAATGGATTAGTATTTCACAACTGGCTTGGGGTCAGTGATTCCATAACCGGTTACACGTCGTCAAAGCTCATCGAAAAGCGCTTTGCTATTCTCAACAGGCGCGACCGGCTGCTCGCCATCGAATACCTGATAAAGCCAGATTACTACTTTATCGTGGCGAGACGGGCTTGATATGATAATTCTCGGGATCAGCGGCTTTGAGAATTTGAATCCGACCCGATTCGGAAATTCATATGGTCGCGCTGTTCCGGCTTTAGAGGATCTATTTGGTTTCGGCGAGAATGTCGTGCCAATTCAATTGTTCCCGCTGCATCTGATAGGCCATGATGGCTCCGCGGCTCTAATTCGCGACGGTAAGCTCGTTGCCTTTGCATCAGAGGAAAGGTTTACCCGCCTCAAGCACGGTTTTAATTTAACCGGCCACACCGTCCTGCCCCGACGATCGATCGATTATTGCCTTCGGGAGGCGGGAATTTCCTGGAATGAGATTGATTGCGTGGCCCATTATTGCCACTTCACTGATTCCGCCGTCAGCCATAGGCTCGACCGGGTATCGGCCTTTCTGGATTCCCGGCAGCACAAGCTTCTTCAAGATGAATACGAGCAGGCATTGAAAAATCGACTCGGGGGCGATGTCGTGCGGGGCCAAATCGAAGAATTCTCGAGAATTAGATTAGCCCCCGGTCGATTCGTGCAGGTCAGGCATCATCTCGCGCACGCCGCCGGCGCTTTCTACAGCTCGGGCTTTGACGAATCCCTGATCCTAACCCTCGACGGTTACGGGGAGGAGGAAAGTTCCTGGTGGGCCATAGGAAATTCCGAGGGCATTGCTCATATCGGGCAGATTGCATTGCCAACGTCGCTCGGTCTGCTGTATCAAGTCATTACGGCCTATCTTGGTTTCCGGTCCTTTGGCGATGAGTACAAGGTTATGGGGCTTTCCTCATATGGTAATCCCTCGCCCTTCAAGAGAATATTCGATGATCTCGTTTATTATAAACCGGATGGCAGATATTCGATAAGGGATCTCTGCCGGCCGGACCTTTTGTCCTTTCTTGAAGCATCATTCGGCAAAATTGACTTTCCAGGTAAATTCAGCCGGAGAGCCGCCGATATCGCCGCCTCCCTTCAGAGAAAGATCGAGGAGTGTATTCTAAATCATCTCAGCATGCTTAATGCGCGGTATAAGATCCCGAATCTTTGTATGTCGGGCGGGGTCTGTTTGAATGCTGTCGCCAATGGCGCCATCATCCGATCCCGGCTTTTCAAGCGAATCTTCATTCAGCCGGCGGCCGGCGACGACGGCGCCAGCCTGGGAGCGGCCCTCTATGCCCAGAGCATCTTCGAGAAGGAAAGAAGACCGGAAGCCATAAATCATACCTTTTATGGCCCCGCATATGGCAGCAGCACCATCGAACAGGAATTGCGCAAATCCGGGCTCAGGGAGTGGCGGAAGGTCGATGATATGCCATTGGCGGCGGCGCGGCTGATAGCGGAGGGCAAATTGGTCGGATGGTTTCAGGGACGAATGGAGATGGGCCCTCGGGCTCTCGGCTCACGAAGCATATTGGCCGATCCCCGGTCTCCCGATCTGAAAGACAAGCTGAATGCCAAAATCAAGAATCGGGAATGTTTCAGGCCATTCGCGCCATCGGTCCTCGCTGATGACGCCGAGCGTTATTTTGAAATCCCCGATGATTCAGAGTACCCATTCATGCTTGTCACGTTTCCGGTCCACGAATCTGTTAGAAACAGTATCCCGGCCGTGGTTCATGTCGATGGCACTTCGCGAATCCAGACTGTCACGCCCGAATCAAATCCCGATTTTCACCGGCTTATAAGTTACTTCCGTGATCTTACCGGCGTCCCGGTCATTCTTAATACGTCTTTCAATCGGGCCGGGGAACCGATTGTCAATACGCCCGAAGATGCCATCCGCTGTTTTGTGCAAAGCGGCCTCGATGCTTTAATAATTGGCGAATATGTCGTCCGACCCGAAAAATGACCTGCCCGGGCTTTCCTCATACGAGCCTGCCGAGATCTCGTTGGATATCGGCTCTCGCTCTATAAAGAGCCTGGCCTTCAATCCCGATGGCCTCATAATCATGAGAAGCTGCCTTCCCATCAAAGGCCAAATAAGGGATTGCCTGCGGAATATTCTTGTAGATTGCACTCGGACAATGGGGGAACGGCGATGCCTGATTCGCTCCTTAACGGGTACAGGATCCGAGCCGTTTGCGCATATCTGCAATATAAAATCTGCCAACGAGATTCTTTCAGCCCAATTGGGCGCGCTGGCCATTTTGCCCGAGGCGAACTCCATTCTCGAGATTGGCGGCGAACACGCTAAATTCATTCGGCTTTCGAGGCGGCCGCCATTTAACGGGCCGGTTCTTCGAGATTTCTTCAAGAACTCCGTCTGTTCGGCCGGCACCGGCGGTTTTCTCGAGCAGGAGATTCATCGCTTGGACCTTACGATCGATGATTTCTGCGATCTCGCAGTCAGGTCGCATAAAACGATACATGTATCCGGCCGATGCTGTGTTTTTGCCAAGACCGACATCGTTCACCAGCATCAAAATGGCGCCTCGATCGAGGATATCGCATACGCTCTCTGTTTTGCGATCGCTCAAAATATCGTAGGCGAACTGATAGCTAATCGAAAATTCGAGACTCCCCTTGCGCTGATCGGCGGCGTGGCCGGTAACGCCGGCGTTGCGCGGGCTCTGCGCAGGCTGCTTGACCTGGATGACAACTCATTGATTACTCCTGAGGATGCGCTTTACGCATCATGCCTGGGAGCCTATATTTCAGCAGTCAAGACACCTGATGCCGTCTCAATCGATGTTCAGCGGGCCATTCAGAGGCTTGATTTGTGGCGCCCCGATACCGTCCAGCGTAAGAATCTGGCTCCACTTGTCTTGAGTGAACGCCATCATGATGCCGGAAATCCCCGGGGGTCATTCTGCAAATCCCCCGATGATTTTATCGCCGGCCTGGACATCGGATCAACCAGCACCAAACTTGTATGCATTTCTCCGGCAAATGAAATTATCGAATCCGTCTGTGTGCCTACCCGCGGGCAGGCCTTCTCGGCTATGGCTGATTGCATCGGTGAGGTCCGGAGAAAGCTCGGCCAATTTAGTCCTCGGGCAGTGGCGGTTACAGGATCGGGAAGAAACCTGATCGGCAAATTGATAGGGGCCGATCTTATCATCAATGAAATTACCGCCCATGCATTCGCAGCCAATTACTTCCTGAGCGATGTAGACACCATCTTCGATATCGGCGGGCAGGATTCGAAGTTCGCCAGGCTCGAGAATGGCTGCCTAAGTTATTTCGATATGAACAAAGTTTGTTCGGCCGGCACGGGCTCATTCCTCGAGGAAATGTCCCAGCTCCTGGGCCTTGATATCATCGGCGAATTTTCACGCGAGGCTTTGTCATCCAGGGCGCCGGTCGACCTCGGAGAGCGATGCACGATATTCATGAGTTCCGAGCTCGTGCGATGCATGCATGGCGGTTACTCGCGCGCCGACCTCGCCGCAGGTTTATGCTATTCCATAGTGAATAATTATCGTCACCGCGTCATAGGTTCCCGCAGGCCCGGCAATGTTATTTCCTTCCAGGGAGGGGTGGCCGGTAATATTGCCATAGTAGCGGCCATGGAAAACATATTTCAGCGCGACATTCATGTTCACCCTTATTACATGATTGCAGGGGCAATCGGCGCCGCCATGCTGGCATCCAAACGCGCGATACGGAAAACGAATTTCAAGGGGCTGGAAAACTCAGTCAATTCCGAGAGAATAAATTCATTTGAATGTCGACATTGCGCAAATAGCTGCCTGATCTATTTTTCAGGCAGTCGCCAAAAGCGCGAAATCATAACCGATGGCCTTTGCGAGAGATATTCGGCCGGAGCAATTTCTCGGAAAATCGCCGGCTCCGACGGTCAGGATCTATTTGAAGAACGGCGCCGCGCTATTACGGCCAATATCGACAATTCCACATTAGATCGCACCAAAACAATCGGCATCCCCAATGCCCTCATCTTCCATGAGACCACCCCATTTTGGGGCGGATTTTTCGGTGAGCTCGGGATTTCATATAAATTTTCTCGCGATACCGATCGGGGCACTGTGAGTAAAGGCATGTCGGCCTGCCCGGTCAAGACCTGTTTTTCGATGAAGATCGGCTATGGACATTGCCGGCATCTCATAGACGATGGATTCAAGCACATTTTTATTCCCTCGGTCGGCAATCTCAGTTTCGGTACGATGCCCGAGAGGCTGAACCATATTTGCCCCTCGGTTCAGGCCTGGCCCTTTATGGCCAGGTCGATCTTTCCAAAGGAAATCGATTTCTTGACACCGACTTTTCGTTTTGCGATTCCCGAATTGCTCAAACGCGATGCCACTGATTTTGCGCGCGATCTGGGAGCATCCCATAAGCGGGCCCTGAGGGCTTTTCAGGCCGGCCTTGATTCTCAGGCGGAATTTCTAAAGCGAATGGAATCGCGTGGAAAGGAGATCTTCTCCGGGCTGGGCGGTGACGCGCAATATGCGGTATTATTGTCCCGGCCATATCTATACGCCGATAGATATATTCAGCTCCGCCTGAAGAAAGTCTTCGGCAATTCCGGAATCATTCCGATCCCCATGGAAATGTGTCGCACCCGGCCCGAATCCCGGCGCGAGCTTTCGGGCATGTACTGGTACTTCGGCAGAAAATTCCTGCAGATTGCGCACGAATTCAGCAAGACGCCCAATATGCCCTTTATTTTCCTCAGTAATTATGGCTGCGGCTCGGATTCATTCATAATTCACTTCCTTCGCGAGGCTCTTCGAGGCAGGCCTTTTCTCGAACTCGAGATAGATGAGCACAGCGAATTCATAGGATTGAGCACTCGCCTGGAAGCCTTCGCCGATACAATTCGACACAAAAAGCTTGACCGCCCAAGAATATCGTCGAAAATCTCAAGCGAAAACAATGGCGATTGGAAGGACCGCCGACTTCTTCTGCCCAGGATGTCGGACCACGCCATGGCGTTTGCCGCCGCTCTCCGGAGTTGTGGTGTCGACGCCCAGGTCATGCCTCTCTCCGGCAGCGAGTCAGATTCGCTGGGCGGGATCTATGTCACCGGCCAGGAATGCCTTCCCTGCACCATGATCATCGGCGATATGCTGACTTATCTGAGGACAAATAACGACGGTTCTCGTCCTCCGGCTTTTTTCATGATATCAGGCGATGGCCCATGCCGACTCGGCCAATACCCCTATCTTCAACGCCAGGTATTGCGCGAATGCGGCTATCCCGATATCCCTATTTTCGACGCCAGCCAGGATCAATCGTTCTACGAAAAATTGGGTTCCTTATCACGCCGTTTCAAGACCAGGGCCTGGGAGGGAAGCGTCGCCACCGATATCCTCTTTCGCAAGTGGCGCCAATGCCGCCCCTACGCTCCGGATATCAGAGGAATCGACGAGATTTATGAGCAGGGGCTCCAGGAAATTTCAAAATGCATCGAATCAAATGGCAGCTTGCGCCGACAACTAAGAAATTCATTCACGAGACTCGAAAGGCAAATTCCCGGTAAATATGCGCAGCGGCCCGTTATCGCGCTTCTGGGCGAAAATTACGTTCGCTGCAATGCGGCCGCCAACCGCAATATTGCCAATGCGCTCGAGGATCTTGGCGTGGAAGTTTATTTTCCATCGTTGACATCCTGGATTTATTACACGAACTGGACTGCCATGCTTCATTGCTTATATGAAAGACAGTATCGAAAATACGGGCAAATTTACATGATCAATATTTTACAGAGAATGATCGAATACAGGCTTAGCAGTTCTGTCGCCGGACGGCTTAAGACTCTTCGTGAGCCAATGCCTCGAAAAGTATTCTCCGATGCCGCACCGTTCGTACCTCGCACTTTCGAAGGGGAAACCGTAATTTCCATCGCCCGCGCCTTCGATTTCCACAAGAGGGGAGCATGCGGGATCATCCACCTCGTCCCTTTTGGATGTATCGTCGGCTCCATAGTCGAGACAATTTCAGAAAGTCTGTCCGAGGATCTCGGGGGTTTGCCGATGATGACCTTGCATTTCGACATTCAGCCCCGGGACGCGCCACTCACCGAAATAGAGAATTTCGTCATTCGCGCCAAAACATGGAATGAAAACGGGCGACGGCTATGAAATACCTGGTAATCATCAATCCTTGCGCCGGCCGCGGTAAATCATTGAAGATGCTCCCGAGGCTAAGAAATTGGCTGTCGCGATGTCCCCATGATTTTACCTTTACCATGACTCCTTCGCCGGATGAAATGAGAGATGCCATAGCCGATGCTGCCGCAAGACAATTCGACGGCGTCCTGCTGGCCGGCGGGGACGGTACTATCCATGAGGCCCTGGATACCCTTAGCCGGTCCAGCCTCGTTTGCGGAATCTTGCCATGCGGACGGGGCAACGACTTTGCCAGAAACATCGGTATCCCAAATGATCTTAAATCCAACTGTATAGTCGCCCGGTACCCTGCCGTATCGACCATCGATCTCCCTTCGGTAAACGGCATCCCTTTTGCATCGGTGGCCTGCATTGGTTTTGACGCTGACGTAAATCGCCTGGCTCGCGATAAGAAAGGATTTTTCGGCGGCACCCCCGGTTATATAATTTGTGTTTTAAAGGCTCTTCGGGAATTCAAGCCGTTCGATATCGAGCTTGGGGTCGACTCATATACCTGGTCAGGCAGGGTTGTCATGGTATCTGTAGCCAATGGCAAATTCTATGGCGGCGGGATGAAAATAGCACCCGATGCCCTGATCGATGATGGAGCGCTCGATATCTGCATTGTCAAACAGGCATCCCGAAGCGAGATAATTCGACATTTCCCCGGCATATTCCGCGGCTCTCATGTGCATAGCCCGAAAGTCATGATGCTTAGAGGGAAGAAGATAAGTATCGCCGCGAATGTGAAAAAAGAGGTATTCGCCGATGGTGAATATCTTTGCAGCCTGCCCGCAGAATGCTCAATAGGGCACAGGAAATTTAAAATAATAAAGGCCATTGAAAATGGGGACGAAACATGAAAGCAAACGCCGGAGAATCCTTGAAGCGCGGCCTGATACCAGACTGGCTCGACAAGTTATTTTTGCGCTCTGTGACACCGCTGATTCGCTTTTTCTCATTCTATCGGCTCAATCCTAATTGGATCACGTTCGCAGGGTTTATGTTAAATCTCGTTTCGGGGATCATGATCTTCGGCGGACAATTCATGATTGCCGCCCTGCTTGTCGGGGTGGCCGGCATACTTGATTTCATTGATGGCAAGATCGCCTCGGCTACGGGGCAGGTAACCTGTTTCGGAGCTATGCTCGACTCCATCCTCGATAGGTATTCCGATTCTGCAATTTATCTGGGCGTAGCGGGATTCTATATAATGCGAGATATGCGTTTGCCGGCACTGGCGGTATTCTTCGCCCTGGCAGGTTCCTTCATAACCAGTTATGCCCGCGCGGTCGGCGC
>MEWP01000046.1:0-18790 GCA_001775395.1 candidate division Zixibacteria bacterium RBG_16_53_22
CGACGCCGGCTACAACGACGCAATAAATGTCGCCTGCCAAAAAGGAATAAAGATACCGATGAGGAAGGGGTAGGGCGCTCCGTGGGCGCCGATTGAAATGACTTTATGACTGAAAAAACCAACCACAGAATAATCATCGGTGATTCCCGTCAAATGAAAGAGGTTAATGACGAGAGCGTTCAATTGATTATTACTTCCCCTCCTTATTGGCAATTGAAGGACTACGGCGATCCCAATCAAATCGGTTTTGATGATACTTATGAAGACTATATCAATAATCTTAATTTGGTTTGGAGTGAATGTAATAGACTCCTGTCGCCGGGCTGTAGATTATGCGTAAATATTGGTGATCAATTTGCCCGCTCCGTTTATTATGGCCGCTATAAGGTAATACCAATCCGAACTGAAATTACTAAGTTTTGCGAGACCATCGGTCTTGATTATATGGGAGCTGTCATATGGCAAAAGGTGACCACTACCAATACGACCGGTGGCGCAACGATTATGGGCTCGTTTCCATACCCAAGAAATGGAATATTAAAAATTGATTATGAATTTATTTTGATATTCAAGAAACTAGGCACAGCTCCTAAGCCAACGCCCTATCAGAAGGAAAAATCAAAGCTTACTATTGATGAGTGGAATGAATACTTCGCGGGCCACTGGAATTTTAGCGGCGAAAAGCAGGATAAACATCTGGCTATGTTTCCCGAAGAACTTCCGCGAAGGCTGATTAGAATGTTTAGTTTTGTAGGCGATACTGTCCTCGATCCTTTTTTGGGAAGTGGGACCACGTCGCTTGCCGCGATGAATCTTGGCCGCAATTCCATCGGATATGAATTAAACAGAGAGTTTACTAACTTAATAAAAAGGAAACTGAGCTTATCCCATAATAATCTATTCTCGAAATCCGATATTGCGATATCGAATCAAGGAAATTTGATAATCGACTACGAGGCCATGATCGATAGCCTCCCATATAAATATATTGACACCAAGAAGATAAATAAAAAAATAGATCCGAGAAAAATAGTTTTTGGATCGAAAATTACCGGGGAAGAAGCAGACAAAACCGAGTATTATAGAATAAAAAGAGTTGTCGATGCCGACACAATTGAGCTAAACACCGGTGCAGTTATCAAGTTGATGGGGATTATTCCAAATCCCTTAAAAAGAGATGATGCAATTAACTATTTAGTTACTGCCTTAAAAGGACAGGATATTCTGTTGAAATTCGATAATACGAAGTATGATAAACAGAATTTCCTATTAGCCTACGTATATTTAAAAAATAAAACTTTCATTAATGCAAAATTGATTAAGGCGGGCTTGGCTCACCCTTCTAATGAATATAATTACAAATATAGGGATAAATTTCATAAATTTAACATTGTTCAATAAGGTGGAAAGTGCCGGTAATAAGAATTAAGAATAAGGAATTGGCTGGCCTTCTCGAAGCGACTCCTCCGGATTTTCCTAAATACGCTTCTCAAATAATCAATTTGGCTAATCAGAATTCGCAAGGCACTCGGCCCAAAGTCGTGGGGAAAATGTCTGAATTATTTGTTCAATCAAAAGCACGTAGTTTATCAGAATGGGAAGAATGGTATAAGGTAAACTGCCCGGAGGCCTTCGACCGGGCCACAGCGCGAATTTGGCCGATGGTTCAGCAGTTAAAAGAGGCTATCGCCAAAATTGATAAAGAAATGGTGCGGAGATGGATTGAGGATTTGGTCTTAGTTAAGACGTTTGTAGGCTTGAGATTCCAGGAGGCAATTTTAAAGAAAGTCTCCGAATTTTTGAGCAAGGATTATAGAATTTCGAGTTCAGCAGAAGAAAGCCAGGGAATTGATGGGTGGATTGATAATTCCCCCGTTTCGATAAAGCCCATTACATATAAAGTAAAAATGGCGCTTCCCGAGAAAATTACTTTCCTTATGATTTACTATTCAAAGGAAAAAGATGGTATCACAATCGAATTTGAATAATCCGCGGTCAGAGCAAGTCGTCAAGACTCGACTCTTACGAGCTCTGACTCGCGAAGGAACCGCCACGCACATTTCAATGAGGAATTGCTAACATGCCCATTGCCGCCGCATCTCTCATCATTAAAAACGCCTCGCAATTGGTGACGTTGCACGACCACAAGAAACTTGGTCCCAAGCATGGCGCGGAAATGGCCGACCTCAACATCATTAAGAATGGCGCAGTCGCCATTTCAGGCCGGCGCATCGTGGCGGTCGGGGAATCGAATAAGATTCTCAAGCAGGTCAAGACCACCAGGAAAGTGCGCGTCATTGACGCCGGTAAACGCGTGGTCACGCCCGGTCTGGTCGACCCGCATACGCATCCGGTGTTTGCCGGGCAGCGGGCCGCCGAGTTCGAACAACGTATCGCAGGAAAAACATATATGGAGATCGCCGCGGCTGGTGGTGGTATCATCTCAACTGTGGCGGCTGTCCGCAAGGCCACCAAAAACGCTCTCAAAGACAATGGGCGTAAGATACTCGACCGCATGCTCACATATGGCACAACCACTATCGAGGCCAAGTCGGGGTATGGCCTCACTACCAGCGGTGAACTTAAGCAGCTTCAGGCGATCAAGGAGCTCAATGAGGAACATGAAATCGACCTTGTTCCGACCTTTCTTGGCGCCCATGAGATCCCGCCCGAATACAAGGGCAGTCCTGATGATTACGTGGCCCTGGTCTGCTCCGAGATGATTCCGAAAATAGCCGACAGAAACCTGGCGGTCTTCTGCGACGTTTTCTGCGAAAAGGGGGTGTTCACTCCCAAACAGACCAGAATCATTCTGCAGACGGCCCAGGCTTATGGACTCAAGATCAAGCTCCATGCCGATGAGCTCTCCAATACCGGCGGCGCCGAGCTGGCCGCCGAATTCGGCGCCGTATCGGCCGACCATTTGGTCTTTGTCGGAGAGGAAGGTATACACCTGATGCATAAGGCCGGGGTTATTCCGGTGCTCTTGCCCGGAACGACGTTTTTCCTCGGAATGGAACGTAAGGCCCCGGCCCGGAAGATGATCGAGAAGGGGCTGGCCGTGGCGATCGGCACGGACTGCAATCCCGGCTCGTCCATGACCGAATCGATGCAGATTATCATGACACTGGCCTGCCTGGAATATAAGATGTCCCCCGCCGAGGCGATCAGCGCCGCCACCATCAACGCCGCCTTTGCCATCGACAAGGGAAACGAGGTCGGCTCGCTGGCCCCCGGCAAGTTCGCCGATCTGCTGATCTGGGACGCTGAAGATTACCGGGAAATACCGTACCATTTCGGCGGTAATATGGTTGAAAGCGTGTACAAGAAGGGGATTAAGGTCCGTTGAAAAAAGCCTTATCATGGGCTGTCGTCTCTTCACTTCTCGTGTCGGTTGCCTGTGGCATCTACACCTTCTCGCCGTCGGCGCTGGGCAGCGTGAGATCATTGGCTATCCCGCTTTTCGAGAACGAGACGACCGAAAGCGGTATCCGCGAGCGATTGACCGACCAATTGGCTCAGGCTTTTGTCAACGATAATACCCTCAAAGTCGTTCGCGAACAACAGGCCGATGCTATCATGCATGGAAGCGTCGTATCTTACGTGCTTGACCCCTATTCCTACTCCCAGGCGGAGGTGGTCAGCGAATACATCTGCCGTATCGGACTGAATGTGACTTTCGTCAACCGAAAGACCGGCAAGGCAATTTGGGAGGAGAAGGGGATGACGAATTTCGGGATATACAATCCCGCCACCGAGACCGAGGAAGACGGCAAGGCGCGGGCTGTCGCTAAATTAGTCGAGGACATACTTAATAAAACCGTCAAGGGATGGTAACGAAGAGGCTTTATGAAAAAGATATCAACCCTGATATTAATGACATCGGCGCTGGTTAACCTGTGGCCGATTCCCGCCGCGGCGGTCAATTCCAACGCCGGGACCGCGGCCTACACTTTTCTTAAAATCGGCACCGGGGCCAAGTCGCAGGGGTTGGGCGGCGCCTTCGTCGGTTTGGCCGATGATGCCACCGCTCTCTACTACAATCCGGCGGGGCTGACAGCTCGCGGCGAAGGTGAGCTTCTCTATGACGAGCTTCTGGACAAGCCTCTATACGAAATGCCCAAAAACCGCTTCACCGCTTCCTATATCAATTACCTCGTCGATTTCCAATATGGTTTTCTCGGTTATGTTCGTCAGCTCGATTCGTTGTCCTCGATTGGAGCCTCGGCGTCTTATCAAAATTACGGGACCTTCGATCGCCTCGACGCTGAAGGCGCCGAACTCGGCACTTTTGGAGCCTCCGATATCGCTTTGGCCCTGACTTATTCCAAGCGCCTGTCAGCCAGGTTTTCGGCCGGGATCACCGGCAAGGCGATTTTTGAGTCGATTGACGATAGCTCGTCAACCGGCCTTGCCGCCGATATCGGCCTTATGTATCTCATGTCAGCGGATGGTTCAAGCCGGTTGGGGCTGGCGCTGACCAACCTCGGCGCCCAGCTCGATGGCCTGACCGAGTCCCACAAAGACAAGCTTCCGACCAAGGTCGCCGCCGGGCTTTCGCATCGTCTGGTGGGCCTGCCGTTTCTGTTTTCGGCCGAAGCCGGGAAGCCATTCGACAATGATTTCTACGCCGCCCTCGGCATGGAGCTTGTCTCGCTGCGGCCATTCTTTGTGCGGATGGGATGGACCACACAGGGCAGGCAATATAGGGCCGGCGGCGATAACGATTTCGCGGCTGGATTGGCGGGCGGCTTTGGGGTGACATATAAGAATTATCAGATAGATTATTCATACTCATCATACGCCGATCTCGGCTCGGTCCATCGCATCTCGCTGGGCGCCGGATTTTGAAATA
This sequence comes from candidate division Zixibacteria bacterium RBG_16_53_22, assembly GCA_001775395.1. Lineage (GTDB taxonomy): Bacteria > Zixibacteria > MSB-5A5 > UBA10806 > UBA10806 > UBA10806. The sequence continues at coordinate 4,856 of MEWP01000046.1, forward strand.
GCGAATAGCGAATAGCGAGTAGCGAGTAGTGAGTAGTGAGTAGGCAACAGGCAATAGGCAATAGGGAGAAAGAAAAGACTGTAGGTCGGGTTTATGTAGCGAGTCCATTTGGACGAGCAGAGAAACCCGACATCGGGGCAGGATAGAAAGACCGCATCATCGGCAAAAACAGATCTGCATCACTCATGAAAATCTTCGGTTACGCGATAACAGCATTTTTCCTCTTGATGGTGATTTGGCCTCCGTTGGTCAGGGCGCAAACCGATAGCAGCCTGACAGTCAAGGTGGAATACAAAGAGGGGACCGTGCGAATCCAGAAACCGGCCTCTGAGGGTTGGCTGACTGCGGATAGCGGGATGATTTTATTCGAACAAGATAAGATAAGAACCAACAAGGATTCCAGGGTTTCGCTTGAATTTCTCGATGGCCGGAAAATTCGGCTCGGGTCTGCGACTACCCTTTCATATTCCAGTGCCCAAAGTGATGATTCATTGCCGGCGTTTACGTTTTTCCCCGGGCCCGGCGACATCTGGATGAATGTCGGTTCGCAGGATCCTGGGGACTCCATGCCGGCAGCACAAGTTTTTGCCTGCGCCGCTCATTTCAGAAAAGGCTCAACTCTGATAGCACCCACGATCGATTCGCTGCCGGCAATATTCCGCATGGAAATCGGTGTCGACAGCACTATGGAGCTCAAGGTTTATCGGGGAGCGATAAACGTCTCTTTCGAGCCTATTGAGTCGGCCGTCGATTCCCTCGATTCGATGAAATTCTCCGAAAACAGCGCCCCTGAGGTTCAAGGCGATATTCTTCTTGGTGAGCGCCCCGTCATGGTCCGTTCATATCAGAAGCTCATTTTGACATCGAGTGGAGAGATTGTTTATAAGGGGGCATTTGCCCCGAGCGATCCCGATGAACTGACCGACTGGGTCGAATGGAACCTCTCTCTCGACAAACCGGCGCGATGATTATTGCATCGGTGGTTAGAAAAAAAAGAGTCAGGTCGCAGCCTACCCAGACGGGTCCGTATGGACGGCCCGCCCGAGGGGGCAGGGGTGACCTGACCTGCTTCTTGTTTTTTCACCGTAATTATTTCAATGCTGCGCTATCGTCTTGCGAGCCCCGGTGACTGCGGCCTGGGAGTTTTTCCACCTTGACGCGCTTGACTCGGTGCCCGTCCTTCTCGATCACCGTCATTTTCAATCCGGCGACTTCCGCCGTCTCTTCCAATGCCGGGAGATGGCCCAGGGCGTTTATCACCATTCCGGCGACCGATTCGTAATCGCCATCGGGGCGCCTGACTCCGAAGCGCTCGCAAATAGCCTCGGCGTCAACCGAACCCTCGACAATGGCCGTACCATCGGCCTTCATCATGATCTCGTCCTCCTCGACATCGTACTCGTCCTGAATCTCGCCCACAATCTCCTCGAGGATATCCTCGAGCGTGATGATTCCGGCCGTGCCGCCGAACTCATCGAGCACGATTGCCAGGTGCGTCTTGCGTTTTTGCATATCTTTGAGGATCTCGGAAATCTTCTTGGAATCGGGCACGAACAGCGGGCGGCGCATGATATCCCTGACTATGATAAGGCCCTTGTTCTGGAATATGGTCACTAGATCGCGCACGTGGATCAGGCCCTTGATGTTGTCGAGGTTTTCCTCGTAAACCGGAAGGCGGGAATATTGTTCGATACTGGTGATTTTGAGGATTTCCTCGGGGCTGGCATTTATCTCGACAGCGACAATCTCGGTTCTGGGTGTCATGGCGTTCCGGGCCACAGTATCCGAGAATTCGAATACCGAATGAATCAACTTATGCTCCGATGGTTCGAAAACGCCATGCTGCATTCCCTCCCAAAGGAGTATTTTGACCTCTTCCTCAGTCACCGCGCTCTCGCGGCGGGCCTCAGGGGAGATCCCCATTATGCGCAGGCAGATGTTGGTTGACCACGACAGGAAATTGATGAAAAGGCCCAGGACCTTGAGCGACCACCAGGTGCCCGGCCCCACCCAGAGGGCGATCCTCTCAGAATAACGTATGGCCAACGCTTTCGGGACCAGTTCCGCCAACACCAGAAACAGATATGAAATTACTCCCACCACAAGGATGATTGAAAGAGAGCTGCTGTACCTCTGGACGATCGGCAGGTTGATCGATTCCACCAGGGGTTTTATGACAATAATGGCGGTCGCGCCTCCCAGAGCGCTGGCCGCCGATGCTGTCACGGTCATCCCTACCTGGACGACGGCGAAGAATTTGTCGGGGTCGTTTTTCAGGCGTTCTACGAATGCCGCCCGATTGTCGCCTGCCCTGGCCAGTTCCTTAATGCGGCTTTTGCGTATAGCGATGACCGCGATCTCGGAGGCCGAAAAGAATCCCGATACGAATACAAGTATAATGATGAGGACAATTTCTAACCAGAACTTTAGATCCATCTACGGTTCCGCATTAAAAACCGCTTCGTGCGTACTCCTCGAGCTTGGCGATCCTGTCCTCGACCGGCGGGTGCGTTGAAAATAGCGAGGCGAAACTTCTGCCTGAAAGCGGATTGACGATGAACATGTGCGATGTTGCCGGATTGTTATGCATCGGCATGCGCAGGTTCATGTTGTGCAGCTTGGCCAGGGCCGAGCCCAGCGCCCGCGGCTTATGGGAGATCTGCGCCCCGGTGCGATCGGCTCCATATTCTCTCTGACGGGAGATGGCCATTTGAATCAGCATGGCCGCAATCGGCGCCAGTATGGCAACCAGCAGAAGCACGATGACATTGCCGCCGCGGTCATCGTCATCGCCGCCGCCGATGAATGGCATCCAATGGGCCATATACGCAATATATGAAATGGCGCCGGCTATGGTGGCGGCGATAGTGCTCACCAATATGTCACGGTTCTTGACATGCCCCAGTTCGTGGGCCATGACCGCCGATAATTCATCGTCATCGAGCAGGTCCAGGATTCCCTGCGTGGCCGCCACGGCGGCGTGACGGGGATTTCGGCCGGTGGCAAATGCGTTCGGGGTAGGATTGGGCACGATGTACACTTTCGGCATGGGAAGGCCTGCCATCTGAGCGACCTGCCTGACGATGCCGAACAACCTCGGATTGTCCTGTTCGCTTATTTCCCTGGCTCGATATGTGGCCAGCACGATTTTATCGGAAAACCAATAGGCGCCAAGATTCATGACCAACGCCATAATAAAGGCAAACGTGGCTCCACCCTGGCCGCCGACAAGGTAGCCGATGGAGATAAAAAGCACTGTCAAGACTATGAATAACAGAGCGGTTTTAATACCGTTCATACTCACCTCCAGATTAATGCAACATAATCCTTAAATAGTTCTCAGTCAAGGCAAAACCGGGAATTGCCGTTACCTGTTCCCTAATAACGATCTATGGAGTATCGATTTATTATATTCGCAATGAGGCGATCGCCTTCGTGAAATCGACCTGCCTATTTTCTCCTCGTGGCCCAGGCGATCTTGAAATGCGAGAGCACCGGCAGCCCCCGGTGCGCCTTTAGAATCGCCAGGAATTGAATAATAATCCAGACCCAATAAACGATTGTGTATCTTTCGAGCACCTGGGCATGAAGGATATTCCAAACCCTGGGGCCGATATCGTAATTCCCTATCAGGGGCAGGACTATCTGGCTGGCCTCGTATTGGAAAAAAATCTGCGAAAACCACAAAATGAAAAGCCCGGCCGCCTCGTGCCACTTGAAATTCATATTCGAAAGCAGAACGAATCCCAGAATCCCCTGCGTGGCGGTCAACATGATCTCGGCCCGATGCGCCCAATCGAAAGGGATACCGGAAATCTGCCCGAGCGAGATGCAGAATATGATCGGGATAATCGATATGAGCAACGTCAACTCGGCTATTCCCGAGGAGACCATGTTCATCAGGGCCATCGGCGCCTTGACAATGCTCTTAGCCCAGTAGAATGCCGAGATCTTCTCCGGAAATTCAGATAGAAACGGCGCCAGCCACTGGATCAGCATGAAGGCGGGGACACCCAGGACAATCGAGAGCCCCAGCGCCGATTCCAGGAATGGCCCGGCCACCAGTATGATCCCCACGCCCCCCACGATAAAACAGGCCCAGATGAGAAAGTTCCGATAAGCTTTTTTTCGCGTCAGTATATATCTTGGAACCATCTCGAGGTCGCTGATATGTTCTTCACCCTTGGGAGGAAGTTTCAAGAGCAGCGTGATATAAGAACCGTATAGCACCAAGAGGAAAAAGGTATCGAATAATGAGAGGAATCCCTTTAGGACGATCACGAAAGCGTAAATCGACCCTGCCAGCAGTCCAATCAACTCTACCGAATGTTCGCTCTCGAGATTTATCTCGGCCACTTGCAGGCGGCCGCTTTTCCTCAAGTTAAATATGACGGTCGTGGTGTAGATTAGCGGCCAGCCCAGCCCGACCAGCAGCCGGAGCGCGCCGGTGAAATTGGCCGTCATCAGCCCGATATTGGCGGGAGTCGGATTGCTGCCGGCGTTCCAGGCGATAAAGCCCTCGACCGCAAACTCCGGCAATGTCTGGATCAGCGCCAGCATCGTGAGGGCGAATGCCTGCGACACCAGAAACTGCGCCGATTCCGCGCCCCAGGCGATGATGAGGGCGGCGAACACCATCGCCGGAAATGTCCAAATGGATTGCAGGGCCGACGAGCGCGCGGCCTCCCCGGTAATGTGTTCTATGTCTTTAATCATCTTCCCCCGACCCTGAGCATGCGGGAATGTCCCTTATCCACGAATTATCTTCAAGATAATATCGGAGGCCGCCAAAATGCCGATCAGTTTATTATCCCTGACCACCATTATCCGCTCCGTATTCCTGGAGAGCATCATGGCGGCGGCCTCGACCGCCAGGGCGGTTTCGGTAACGGTGGGGATATCTTTGCGCATGATGTCCTTGACGCTGATATTGTCCTTGTGGCGGAGAATCTCCTCGAATGGCTCGAGCTCGGGACGATTCGCAATCAGCTTTTCGTAGCCCGGCAGAGCCGATTTTATCAACTCCTTGCCCGAGACTTCCCCGAGAAGCTTTCCATCCTCATCTATGACCGGCACGCCGTCGAAATTGTATTTGAACATTATGTTGACCACCGTCTTAAGTGAATCGTCGGGCCTGACCGCCACCACCTTGTCCGACATGATATCGGCCACGGTCAGTGCGGTTTTGATATCGATAGCGGCTTCATCGATAATGGCGATCAGCTCACGCGGCGATTTTGCTGCCGAAAGGCATTCCAACATTCCCTGACGGCGGGCCAGGTTGGCCAACCCGGATAGGGTCTGCAGATAGAGCTTGGAGATGTTCCTGGGGGTCAACAGCAGGCAGATCACTCTTATAGGGGTATCGTCGGGCCCCTTATCCTTTACGCCCTCTTTGATGATGCCGATGGCGATATGCAGATCGGTAACAACGTCGGTGCGGGCGTGAGGGAAGGCGAATCCGCGCCCGAACGAGGTCGACCCCAGGTCTTCGCGCTCCAATACTGCGTCCAAAATCGCCTGTTTGTCGCTATCGGCGAATTTTCTGCAAAACAGGTCGGCCAATTCCTTGACAGCGTCGAATTTGGTTTCGGCCTTGATATCGACATCGATAAGGTCTGGATCGAGGAAGTCGGCCAGGTTCATAAGTGATTAGTCGATCTCCTTGTTCCGGCCCCGTTGGAATGGAATCTGCGTTATGTCGCTTCGGCCGGCCGAATTTATTACGGCAAATTCCTTTGGCGAGGATACTCCGCCGGAGACGATGAACTTCAGGCCATCCTCGATGCTCATACTGAGCACCTTGATATCCTCCGGAGGAAGCAAGATTGGTGTTCCGGTAAAGGGGGTCGGCGTATTCGGTATAAAAACCGTGCAATATTCTCTTTCATCCGATGATCTTATCTTTATCCGGTTGACCAGAAAGCCGATAGCATATATGCCCTGGCGCGGGTACTCCACCATGACCACCTTGTCGAATGTCCGCTTTTCGGGTACCGCTATACCTTCCACCAGTTGCTTGGATGCGGAATATACCGTCTTGAACAAAGGAATTCGGAGAATCATATACTCCCAGTAACGGAGCATTTTTTGTCCGAAGACATTGGTCGTGAAAATGCCGGCCAGGATTATCAAGATCAACGTAATAAGCAGGCCGATAAACGGAAATGCGAATTCCTGCCCGATCAGTCTTATAATGTGCGGCTTGAGGAAATTATCTATCGTCTCGATTACGAACTTGAGCACGGCGATCGCCACAAATAGCGGCACGATTACCAGGACACCGGAAATGAATCTGGTTTTGACCGTTTTTGCGAGTTCTTTCTTAAAATTCATCGAGGCTTAATATTCCTCAGGGAGCGGAAGGTGTCAAGCGGAAATGGCACGCAAAGGGCCACCACGCCCGTCGAGGGCGGTGCTGACCCTTCCGCCCGCGGGAGCGGCCGGCCGAAGCACGAGGCCGGCCGCTGCGGCGCCGATACGCTGTTGCCTGGCACGTGCCGGCGCCGCTCGCCCTTCGGGCGCCGCGGGCGGGCGCGTGACGCCGGGGCGCATAATAAGAGGGCGGACACGTGGGTCCGCCCCTACAAAATTATCGAACGCAATTAGAATTGCGGGAAAAACACCCTGGCCGCCTGGCTGGCCCAATCGTAAAAGATCGATGGCGCCAAACATATCAGGATGACGGCGACCCCGGAGGCAAAGATTCCGATGCCGAGCGCCGGGCCGTAATAGATTTTCGACTCGTCGGGATTTTCGTGAAAGAACATCTTGCGCACGATATTGGCATAATAAAAAAGCGATACGACCGACATCAAGATCGCAACTACGACCAGCCAGTATATATGCTCTTTGACGGCCGCCGCGAAAAGCCAGTATTTGCCCAGGAATCCCGCTGTCGGTGGGATACCGATCAAAGAAAGCATGAAAATCGCCATCATTACGGTGACCATTGGATTGCGTCTTATCATGCCGGCGTAATCGTCGATCTGGTCGGAGCCGGTCATGTTGGAGAAACCGATCGCCACCATAAAAGCGCCGATATTGGCGAACAGGTAAGCCATCAGAAAAATCATCATACCCACGATCGAATAGCCGTTGACAGCGGAAAGGGCGACGAACACATAGCCGATTTGGGCAATCGACGAATAAGCCAGCATCCTTTTAATATTGGTCTGGGCGAGCGCCACGAAATTGCCTATGACCATAGCCAGCACGGCTACGATCTCCAGGATAGTTACCCAATCGGCGCTGGTTATCGCCAGGGGATTGAAGAAGATTCGCACAAACGCCACCAGCCCGGCGGCCTTGGATGCTACCGACAGGTAAGCCGTGACAGGGGTCGGCGCGCCCTCATAGACATCGGGGGCCCACATATGAAACGGCGCCGCCGCCAGTTTGAATCCGAATCCGGCGATCAGCATTACCTCGGCGAATATCAGCCCTGTATTCATGTTGCCGGCGCCGAGATCTCCGCCCCGAATATTCGATAGGTATGTTGTCCCGGAAAGACCGTAAAGCAGGCTGATACCGAATAAGAGTATTGCCGAGGATGCCCCCCCGATAATCAGGTATTTCAGCCCGGCCTCTGTCGATTTGAGATCTCGCTTCATATAAGCGGCCATTACATATAGAGGGATCGTGGCCAGCTCGAGCGATACATAGAGGGTCAACAGCTCGTTGGCGCCGGAAAGGAACATCATGCCGGTGGTGGCCATCAGCAGCAGGCCGTAGAACTCGCCCCTGTAATTGAAACGTATCTCGGCGAAATCGACGGAGGCCAGAATGGTCAGGAAAGCCGAGGCCAGAAAGATGAGATTAAAGAGGCGCCCGTAGTCGTCGGATAAATATGCGCCGGAAAATGCCTCGCCCCGAGGAATAACGATGGTCATGACACCGGCTATGACCAATCCCAGGAGCGAGAAATAAGCCAGTCCCCGGCGGCTCTTACCCCTGGGTACGAAATCCCACACCAGGACAACGACGGCCCAGGTGAATAGAAAAATTTGCGGAAGAATCAGAAGCACGTTCATGGTATTATCATCTTGACCAGGTTATCGACAGTTCCTCTAAGGAAAACATTCAGAATCTCGGGATAAACGCCGACCAAAATGGTCAGCGCTCCCAGAGGCGCCAAAGTGAATATTTCTCGTCCATTGATTTCGGTCAGGTTGTCCCAGCGGGTATTGAATTGCCCCAGGAAGATCTTCTGGATCATGCGCAGTATGTAGGCCGCGGTCAGGACCACGCCCAGGACCGCCACCAGGACTATCCATCGACTGACGAAAGCGGAATTATACGCTCCGACAAAAACCAGGAACTCGGAGACGAAACCGCTCAAGGCCGGCAGGCCCAGGGAGGCCATGGCAAACAGCGTGAACAATCCCGTGTAAACGGGAAGCTTGACTCCGAGACCGCCGAAAGCCGCGATTTCCCTGGTATGCGCCCTGTCGTATATCACGCCCACCAGAAGGAACAGCGCCCCTGTGATTACGCCATGAGAAAACATCTGGAACAAACACCCCGAGATCGCCATCGGGGTCAGGGCGGCGATACCGAGCATGCAATACCCCATGTGAGAGACCGATGAGTACGCCACCAGCTTCTTCAAATCCGTTTGCGCCATCGAGACCAACGCCCCATAGATAATCCCTATCAGGCCCAGCAACGCTATCGGAATAGAATAGGCAATTGCCGCCTGTGGGAACATCGGAAGACAGACTCTGAGCATGCCGTATGTCCCCATCTTCAGCAGGATACCGGCCAGGATTACCGAAACGGCCGTGGGTGCTTCCACATGGGCATCGGGCAACCACGTATGGAATGGCCAGACCGGCACCTTAATCGCGAATGCGATGAAGAATGCCGCGAACACCCACATCTGGAATGTATGGGCGTATGAGACGTTCTGCCTGATTAGCTCGAGCATATCGAGCGAGCCGGCAGCGAAATATAGCGCCAGGATGGCAACCAGCATGAAAACGGAGCCGAACAGCGTGTACAGGAAGAACTTGATGGCGGCGTATTCTCGTCGCGGGCCGCCCCAGATACCGATCAGGAAATACATCGGGACCAGCATGATCTCCCAGAATATGTAGAAGAGGAAGAAGTCGAGCGCCGAGAAGGTGCCCATCATGCCGACCTCGAGCAACAGGAACCAGGCGAAATACTCCTTGACCCTTTCCTTGATACCGAACGAGGCGATGATCGAAATGAATGAAAGGAGGCCAGTCAGGAAGAGCATCGGAACAGAAAGGCCATCGGCGCCCATCTGGTAATGGATCTTCACCTGCGGGAACCAGGCCAGGGGCTTGGCGAAATCAAAGACAAATCCTTGTGTCTGGCTGTGGATATTGAATAGCATGCCGGTGCCCATGGCCGAGAAATAGTACCAGACCAGGTAGATCGAGAGCACGAACGGCACGAACGAGAATAAGGCCGCGGTCCATCTGATGGCCCCGACCGATTCCCGTTTCAGAAGCAAAACCGCAATCACCCCAATCAACGGGATGAAGGTAATATATGTTAGAATGGGGTACGGAAACACCATCGGTTCCAAGGTTAGGCCTCCTTCATCAGATCAGCATTATAAAGATAAAGACCACGGCGCCGAGGAACACCACCAGCGCGTAGGTCTGCAATTGCCCGGTTTGTGTCTTGCGGATATTTCGTCCGAAAAACATCGACATGTAGCCGGCGCCGTTAACGGCCCCGTCGACAACATAAGTGTCGAACTTTTCATGCAGCCATGACAGCGCCAGTGTCAACTTACCGGCGCCGTTGACCATGCCATCGATAACGAGCTGGTCGAACGTGAACAGGAACTCCGAAAGCCGGTATGTGGGGTTGACTATGACCGCCATGTAAAGCTCGTCGAAATACCACTTGTTGTACAGGAACGTATATATCGGCCTGAACCGCTCCGTCATGCGCGCAGGGGAGATGGCGCCTTTCACGTACATGAGATAAGCCAGCCCGATCCCCGAGCCGGCCACCACGAACGAGAGGAGCATGAGCGGAATATTCGGCTCGGCGTGATGCACGGCCCCGAAATAAACAAACGACGAGTATCCGTTAGTCAGCCACGGAATACCCCACCACCCGGCGCAGACCGAGAGGACCGCCAGGATCATCAGTGGCACGGTCATGCTCCTGGGAGATTCGTGCGCGTGCTCGTAGGCGTGGTGGTCGCGCGGCTTGCCGGTGAATGTCATGAAATAGAGGCGGAACATGTAGAATGCAGTCATGAACGCCACCAGCACCGCCGCGGCCAGGAAGAAATAGTGCCCGCCCGCAAACGCCGTGGCGAAGATTTCGTCTTTCGACCAGAATCCCGAGAGCGGGAAGATGCCGGAAATCGAGAGGCTGGCAATCAGAAACGTTATGGATGTCACTTTCATTTTGCTATTCAGGCCGCCCATGGTCTGAATATCATTGGAATGCACGGCGTGGATCACCGAGCCCGCGGCCAAGAATAAGAGGGCTTTGAAGAAGGCGTGGGTCATCAGGTGAAACGTGCCCGCCGTATATCCTGCGAGCCCCAGGGCCATTATCATGTATCCGAGCTGGGAAACGGTCGAATACGCCAGTACCCTTTTTATGTCATTTTGAACCAGGCCGATCGATGCCGCCAAGAAGGCTGTGAAAGCGCCAATTGAGGCCACCACATACATCATCGTCTCGGTGACCATGATTATGCCCATCATGCGCGCCGTCAGGTAGACACCGGCGGCCACCATCGTGGCGGCATGAATCAATGCCGAGACCGGTGTCGGGCCTTCCATGGCATCGGGCAGCCATACGTGAAACGGGAATTGGGCAGATTTGCCGGCCGCGCCGGCAAACATCAGAATCCCTGCGATCCCCACCAGCCAGAGCATGTTGCCGCCAATTTCGCCATTGAAGATCATATAATTCAGTTCGGGAAGCGATGCAGTCCCCACTGCGAACAGGAGTATCACCAAGCCTGCCAAGAATCCCAGGTCGCCGATTTTGGTCGTGACGAAAGCTTTCTTGCCGGCATCGGAGGCGCTCTTTTTCTCAAACCAGAAGCCAATCAAGAGATACGATGTCAGGCCGACCAGCTCCCAGAAGACAAACATGAGCACGTATGTCCCCGCCAGGACCAGGCCCAACATCGAGAATGTAAATAGCGATAAATACGCAAAATACCTGGCGAACCTGGGGTCGCCGTGCATATAACCGACTGAGTATATTTGCACCAGCGCGGCTACGATAGTGACGACCATCAGCATCACAGCCGTTAAGGGATCGATATAAATGCCCATCGGGATTACAAATTCTCCTGGCCTGCCATGCCGTTTCGGTTCGGGAAAACTCAGAGCATGTTTGCCACTGTGGCCCGAATCGCCTTCGGTGTGGCCGGCCACCGCGCCGTGTTCATTGGGTGTCACAGCTTGTCCGAAGGACCCTGGTGGCTGTGACCCCTCTATTTCGTATCCTGCGTCAGGCTTGCCCCCCGGTTGATTGGCCGGCTGCTCCGCTCCCGCCATGCCGGCTTTGCTGAAGACCGCCCATTCGATCCAATACTCCTTGGGAGTCGGGTCGCCGAGCGTCTGTATCAACACGATACACGATAGCACGAATGAAATCAGCACCATCGATATCGAGAAGAGGCTGGAAACCCTGTTACTCCGATGGAGGAAGAAAACAATCAGGACGAACGACAAGAGCGGCAGCGCCGCTATGATCCAGGCCCAAGACATCAGTTTATGCCTCCGGATGATGTTGTTGGCGATTGCTCGGCGCTATCCAATTGTTGATTATCAGGTCGAGCTGCTGACTCGGATAGCTGGAGAAAGACGTTCGATATCGGCGCCGCCAGGGGGCTCCCCGAAATCAGGGTCGGAACGCCGGCCAACATCGTCTTCATGAAATTGGCCTGCAAGTCGCCGTGTCCAGACGGATCCGTTCCGGGCAAAGAGCCGGGCAAACCGAGCGAATATAGAAAGGTCACCGCCGCCACGGCGGCAATAGCGGCAACCGTAACCAGTGATTTTCTCAGCACGCCCTGGGTGTTTTCGCCGAATGACCGCCAGGCAATCATAAAAGGCAGAACCGTCACCAAAACCGCAATTGCGACACCCAGGATAATGCTCTTGATAATGGCCGGCGCCGCGCCCGGCCTGCTGAATTCGCGGTATAGATCGGGATTTGAAACGGAGGCGAACGACAAGAAGATCAGGCCGATAAAAATGCCGAAAATTATGCCGAGCGCCCATCCCGACTTGAGTTGATGGCGCAATATATAATTGGATGATTTGACATAATAAATGGCAACGGCGGTGCTGATAACAAACACCGGGATATAATATGCGCCCAGGCCAATCCCTAAAATGCCGAGCAATGCTGCCGGAGCCAAAAAGGCGACCGCCCCGTTGATCGGGAGCCAGAGGAGATGTTTCCAGTGAATTTTCAAATCCATATCAAATTAATGATAAACCAATATTTATTATGATCGACAAGTTAAGTATCTTTCATGTAGGGGCGTATTGCAATACGCCCCTACAACATGCAACAAAGCTATCTTTCTAATACCATTATTCTCTTTCGAATTAAACATTCTGTCAATCCGCAAGCTCATTTACCACTTCATGAAATTGATCTTGTCGACCTCGATACCGCGGAAATTGCGATAGAGGAGCATAACTATGGCCAGCCCCACCGCGGCCTCGGCGGCGGCGATTGTGACCACGAATATGGCGAACACCTGGCCGGTTAAATATTGGGGCGTGAGGAAACTCGAGAAAGCCACCAGGTTCATATTGACGGCGTTAAACATAAGCTCGATCGACATCAGGATACCGACGGCGTTGCGGCGAGTCAGAAGGCCGAACATCCCGATACTGAAGAGGATGGCCGATAAAATCAAATAATGTGTCAAGCCCGGCGCCCAGGATCCAGTGGACATATCACGCCTCCTTCCTTGATATCACTATGGCCCCGATTAAAGCCACCAACAGCAGCACCGAGACCACCTCGAACGGCAAGACGAATTTCGACATCAACAGTCGGCCGATAATCTCGGGATTGCTGTTCGACAGGCTCCCGGTCAGGGTCGCGGATGTATCCGAGGAGCTCGTGATTTTCCAGGTGGCGTCAGTTATGGCGCTGTAATTAACGGCATCGCTCCAGACCTTGAGATGGATCGTCTCGCCGGGGCCGAAAGTGCCGGTTCTGACCGAAAAATCGGAGTTGGCGGAAAGAATATAACCAGCCGGCGCCGAATCCTCTGTAAAAGTGCCGGCCTGCTGAATATGAACCATTTTCCGGGGTAGCACCAAAAGGGCCCCCCCGGCCAAATAGTTTTTTCCAGTCTTATCCTCGAGTACAGCAGTCCAGTTCCATTGGGCTTCATCGTTCGGAAGCTCGTCGACATCGATCGAGGCCGTCCAGGCGCCCTGATTGGCCAGGGGATAATCGACATGGCCGAATGTCCTTATCATCGTGAATATGGCCAGGGCCAGGAAGATAGCCGCAATCAGCGCCGCCGGAATTGCCTGCTCGTTAATCTGCCTGATCGATTTCGACTGGATCTGGTAAGTCAGCATGATAGCGAACAGCATCAATATGGTGACAGCGCCGACATATATGAGCACCTGCACCGCCGCCAGAAATTCGGCATGAAGCGTGAGGTATATACCTGCTACCATGAAGAACGCCAGCACCAGGAAAAGCGCGGAATGGAACACATTGCGCAATGTCACCACCAGAACCGCTGAGACAACAATGGCAGCCGCCAATATATAGAACAAGAGTAGGTTCAAGCCTTGTCCTCCCCATCGCTCTGGACCCGTTCCGGGCCACCCCCGGTTTCATTGGGTGTCACAGCTCGCTGTGACCCCTTATCACCATCCGCTGGTTTCTCGCCCGTCGGACCCTCGGCCGGCTTGTCCGCCATTTGTGTGGCGGGTT
>MEWP01000046.1:18811-21393 GCA_001775395.1 candidate division Zixibacteria bacterium RBG_16_53_22
TCTTCGGCTCGTATTTGACATCGCGGCCGATTTCCTGGAGCCGGGCCTTGTCGTATATAAGTTCTTCCTTCTTGAAAACCGAGAATTCGTATTTGCCGGTCATCTTGATGGCGTCGAAATTGCAGACCTCCTCGCAAATTCCGCAGAAACAGCAAAGAGTGTTGTCGATTGTAAAAGTCCCGGCGTAGCGCTCGCCTTTCTCGTTCTTGGCCTGTGTCACCGTGATAGCGCTGACCGGGCACTGCCGCATGCAAACCAGGCAAGCGTTGCAGTTGAGCTCACCTGTCTCCGGGTCGGACAGCAAGACCACGACGCCGCGCGAACGCTCCGGCATTGGCCAGCGCTCATCGGGGTATTGCAGGGTCACCGCCCTGGTGGGAAGATACTTAGCGGTCGTTTTCAGACCGATAAGCAGGTTCCAGAACCCCTTGATTGTATCTTTAATAACGCTCATTCTGTTCCACTCGTAGGTCAGGTCGCCTGTGACCTGACTCTTTTCCTCTTTTTTTCGAGCGGGCACGGCTCGTAAGAGTCGAGTCTTAACGACATGCCGTGCCCCTACTTTGGTGGGCACGGCGCACCCTACTTCTAATCCTTCCTTATTCACTACTCGCTACTCGCTGTTGGGTTTTTCGCGATCGGGGCAAGCCCCGACACGCGAGGAAGGCGTTGTTTTTTCTGTTTCTAGTTCAAAGGCACCGTTACTTTGAATCCTCATTTCCCTAATCGGTGCGCGCGGCGCACCCTACCCATCATTTGAAAATGTATACTCCCAGCCCTGTTAAAAACAAATTCACGAATGACAAAGGCAGGAGAAATTTCCATGCAAAACCCATGAGCTGGTCTACCCGCAGCCGCGGATAAGTCCAGCGGAACCACATCAGGATAAAGACCAAAAACAGCGTCTTACCCAAAAACCAAATCCAGCTCGGGATGAAAGCCAGCCCGGGCACTGGCGGCTGCCATCCGCCCAGAAAAAGCGTGGTGGCAATCGCCGAAACGGTGAACATATTCACAAATTCGGCCAGGAAAAACATGGCAAACTTCATGCCGGAGTATTCGACATTGAATCCGGCCACCAACTCCTGCTCGGCCTCGGGAAGATCGAATGGCGTGCGGTTGACCTCGGCTGTGGCGGCGATGAAATAGATGCCGAATCCGAGTATCTGCGGCAGCCAGTACCATTTCCAGAAATATGGCCCCTGGGCCTCGACAATGCCGTTCATCGACATCGTGCCGGCCAGCATGACCGCCCCCAGCACAGATATTGTCAGCGGCACCTCGTAGGAGATGACCTGCGCCGCCGAGCGCATGCCGCCAAGGAGCGCATATTTATTATTCGAGCCCCAACCGGCCATCAAGAGCGAGATGACTGTGAAGGTCGTGATCGCGATTATATAGAGGATTCCGACATTAAGATCTCTGGCGATAAGCCCCTTTCCAAAGGGGATGACGATATAGGCCATATAGGCAGCCACGAAAGACAGGACAGGCGCCCAGAAGTAAATCCTCTTATCCGCAGAGGCAGGTACGATATCTTCTTTCTGGATGAGCTTGAGGGCATCGATCAGCGTTTGAAGGACTCCATGGGGGCCGGTCCGCATCGGGCCAAGCCTGTCCTGAATATGGGCCGATATCTTGCGTTCCCACCATACGAGGAACAGGGCCGCCAGAAGAAGGACCGCCAAAACCGCGGCGGCGGCGAATGCCATGACCGCCAGATCGAGCAAGATAACCGGAATGCCATTCGATACACACCAGGCGCTCAGCGCGGCATAGATGCTCAGAAGCAGCTTATCAAACTCAAGCATCAGCGATCGACCTCCGGTAATATGACATCGAGCGAGCCGAATATCGCCACCAGGTCGGCAATCTTCCAGCCCACGGAGATGGGGGCCAGCACCTGCAAATTGCCGTACGAGGCCGTCCTGATCTTAACGCGGTAAGGTTTCTTTTCGCCGTTGGAGACGATATAATATCCCATTTCGCCGCGAGGAGCCTCGATCCGCGAGAAGACCTCACCCCTGGGTGGTTTCAGGACCGCCGGCAGCTTGGCCTTGATGACATCGCTTTGGGGAATGCTGCCCAGCGCCTGTTCGATCAGGTTGCACGACTGACGCATTTCTTCCATGCGGACAATGTATCGATCCCAGGTGTCGCCGTTCCTGCCGATCGGAATTTCGAATTTGAGTTTGTTATACACCGAATACGGCTCGGCTTTTCTGATATCCCAGGCGTAATTGGAGCCGCGGATTGTCGGTCCCGAGGCGCCGTAGTTCCTGGCTACATCAAGCGGCAACACTCCCACGCCCTTGGTGCGGCCCAGGAAGATAGGATTTTCCGTAAGAATGGCTTCGTAATCGTCGAGCTTTTTGCGAAAATCTTTGGTGAATTCAAAGCAATACTTATCGAATTGCGGCGGAATATCGCGCGAGACTCCACCTATCCTTATATAATTATAAGTCAACCGCTGGCCGCATGTCATCTCGAACAGGTCCAGCACCTTTTCGCGCTCGCGGAATGTGTAGAGGAAAGGTGTCACCGCCCCCAAATCGAGCGACATGACACCGAGATAAATAAGA
>MEWP01000047.1:0-933 GCA_001775395.1 candidate division Zixibacteria bacterium RBG_16_53_22
CGATGATATAGCCGCTACCGGCTTGACGGTAGGCGACTTCATCCTGCAAGTCGGCAATCCGACTGCCCTCGCCGGCAATTACACCAACGCTGGAACAGATACGGTCACATTCAATGCCCGTCTGGTTATTAACGACGGAACTTCAGACGTTTACGACCAAACAGTGACCGATGTTGCGCTGCTTGCTGGTGCGTCCACTGCCGTGTCGTTCCCGAACTTCACGCCTGCCACCGCGGTCGTTCATACCTTCACTCTGACCGCCATCAACACAGGCGAGGAAAACCCTGGCGACAATACGTTCGTCACCAGCCGTGCCGTCTACACTCACCAGGGCACTGGCGGCCCCGATGTCGGCTACTACAGCTGGATAGACAATACCCAGGGTGGTGGCCCGACATTCAGCTGGCTTGACACTACCGGAGCCAGCAGTTTCGTCCTGTCATCCACCGATGACGGTTACGCCCCGGCGGTCAGCATGGGTGGCGGTTCATTCTTCTTCTACGGCAACTATTACACCACCATCGCCGCGTCCAGCAACGGCATTCTGTCATTCGATGCTTTAACCACTTCCTATGCTTTAAATGCGGCCATTCCGACGGCGGCATTGCCGAACAATATGCTGGCGTACATGTGGGATGACCTGCTGCAGACATCGACTACGGCGATTAGGTACCAGTATGATGGAACCGAAAACCGCTTCGTAGTCACAGCTCACAACGCCCAGTTCTATACCGCCACGCCAAGCACCGATACGTTCGATGTTCAGGTCATCCTCGACTTCGATGACTATAGCATCACTTATCAGTACCGGGAATTCGGCACGGCCCTGCAGACTGATGCTCACATCGGTATAGAGAACGGCAATGGCACAATCGGTCTACAGTACTTTGGCGAGACCGACTTGGGTAACTATCCGTATGACGGCCTTGCTAT
>MEWP01000047.1:947-45252 GCA_001775395.1 candidate division Zixibacteria bacterium RBG_16_53_22
CTATCAGGTATTACTACACGCCTCCGCCGCGTGACCTCGCCGTAACGGGAGTCCTGTCTCCCACCGGCACGGTCATTAACGGATGCAACTATGTGCCCAAGACTCGCGTCTCGAATCTCGGCAGCATTTCCGAGTCGTTCGACCTTACATTCAGGATCTACGACGCGACCCCGGCCGAGATCTATAACCAGACCGTAACGGGCCTGGTCGTCGCCTCCGGAGTAGTTGATACTGTTGAATTCCCGTCGACAAGCTTCGAGACTGACGGTTCGTACAGTTGCTCCACTTTCGTGGTCTGGACCGGCACTCCCGATCCGACCCCGGCCAACGACTGGCTGCGTACGACATTCTCGGTTGCCACGCACTACACCGAGGGCGGCCCGGACGCCGGTATGTACAAGTGGATCGATAACTTCACTTGCCCGGGAACGCTTCTCGAAGATCCGCCGGTTTTCGGTTGGATCGACATGTCTGCGGGCTCGTACGTCACATTTGCCACCAACGACGATTCACGCACCCGTATCGCGATGGGCGCACCCTTCTACTTCTATGGTATCGCGTACGATTCGCTTACCATTACGACCAACGGAATGGCCTCGTTCAACTACCTGACGAGCAACCCGTACGATGCGGCAATTCCAACGGCTGCTACCCCGAACAACCTGCTGGCATTCCTCTGGGACGACCTGCTCCTCTCCAGCGCGACTACGGGCTGCCGAGTCTGGAACGACGTGACCGATAACCGCTTCATCTTGGAGTACGAGAACGCCCAGTTCTATTCCAGCTCGCCGTCAACTGATACTTTCGACGTGCAGGTCATCCTCGACAGGGACGACAGCACTATCGTGTATCAGTATCGCCAGCTCGGCACCGCGCTGCAGACCGATTATGCGACCGGTATCGAGAACAGCACCGGCACGATCGGCTTGCAGTATTTCCGCGGCAACGTGCCGCCATTGAATTTCTTCACCGATGGCCTGGCGATCAAGTTCTACCCGTGGACGCCGACTCTCGATGTGGCGATGGTTTCGTATGACAGCCCGTTGGGCGGCATACTGGGCGGTACTTTCTATCCGTCGGTTACGGTTAGGAATACCGGCACCAGCGCCACCACCGCGGATGTTACGGTGACCATAGTCGGACCGGCTCCGGCCACCGACACCGTCTTCAATTTCACGGAGACGACACCCAGCATCCCGAGCTTGACGACGACATCGTTCACATTCGCGCTCAATAGCTGGACTCCTGTTGCGGTTGGCGGTTATACCGTGTACGCCTCCGCGACAACGTTGGGAGACGAACTGCCGGGCAACAACAACACGACGAGTTCGGCGGTTATATTCAATACTGCTGTCACAATTCCATTTGCCTATGACTTTGAGGCCGACAACGGCGGATTCGTTGGCTTGACCGAGTGGGAATGGGGCATCCCGACCTACTCACTGGGCCCAGCCGCTTATAGCGGCGTCAATGTCTGGGGAACGGATCTTGACAGCACTTACAATATTCAAACGCTGAATTCGCTTTATTCGAGACCGATCGACTTGACCGGCACCACCAATCCTCGATTCACATTCTATATGTGGCACAACCTCGAGGTAGATTGGGACGGCGCCAATGTCAGCGTTTCCACTGACAACGGCGCGACCTGGACGGTAGTGACGACATCGGTTCCATACGACGACATCGGCGAATCGGTTGACCCCGGTATCGCTGGTGAGCCGGTATGGGAAGGCGCTCGTCCATGGACTCTGGTTACGATAAACCTGAATGCCTACATCGGCCAGACTATCATCATCAGATTCGATCAGTCGAGCGATACTTCAATCGAATTAGCCGGCTTCTATATCGATGACGTCGCCGGGATTAACCTGTTGAATCCCGACGTGGCGCTCGATAATATTCCCGGCCAGATCGGTGTGGCGGGCAACCAGACCCTCTGCGCCGATTTCTCGAATAGCGGCGGTATCAACAGCAATACCAGCGTCCACTTTGCCGTGTATGATGGTGTCGATACTGTCTTCACGACGGACGGCTCCGGATCGGTTCCGTATGGCGGCACGCTTACGATTTGCGGCGCTGCTCAGTGGCCTGCGGTTGTCGGCAGCTACACCATCTATGTATTCTCAACCACGGTTGATGACGCCAGCGCTGGCAATGATGCCGGCTTCGTGCCATTTACGGTCGTCAGCGGCTCCGCCGCTTACCCGTATTATGAGTATTTCGAAACCGTAGCGACTGTATTCCCGCCTCCGGGCTGGACCATACTGCACTATGGCGACGATAATACTCCGGCTGGCACGTGGCAGGAGTCTACAGTCAGATTCCGCAGCCCAACTCACTCGGCATTCCAGGATGATGATCCGTCCACCGCTTACAAGGATGAGTGGCTGGTCATGCGGCCGATAGACTTCACTACTGCCTATCTGCCATACTGGAATTACTACGAGGCGGGCGCTTTCTGGAGCTACGGCATAGCCCATGAGTTCTATGTTGGTACGGGCCCGATATTCGATGTCAACACGGCCACGATGATCGACCAGCATACGCCGCTCACCCACACGATGGGTACATTCACCGGCGCTCCTGCCGATACGTTTGACCTCAATGCTTACGTTGGCCAGACAAATGTCTGGTTGGCCTTCCGGTACCTCGGTTTCTGGTCCGACGAGTGGAATATCGATGACATTTCGGTCCGCGGCCCAATTCAGTACGACGCGGATGTATTGACTATCGATGAACCGACTGCCTTTACGGCCTCACCGGATCCTGCGCCGATTATAGTGACCGTAACCAACCATGGTTACTCTCCCTTCACGTTTGACGTCAACGTTGCCATTACCGGCTCGGTCACTGGCCCGGTTTACAACCAGACCATGACCGCCAGCAACGTCAACCAGGACGTGCCGACACAATTGACATTCCCGGACTTCACGCCTGCCTGTCTCGAGCAGTATTCAATAGCTGTTACCTGCACCGGCGCCGGCGATGAAGACGCGACCAACGACGCACTCAGCAGCTTCTTCGATGTCCACGGTTTTGGCTGGAGAACCTATCATGACGGCACATCCTATTGGATCCTGCCGAACGGTGGCTCATACTTAGCCTGGGCCGCAAGGATGAGAGTACCCAGTGGTCATACCGCCACGCTGAATACGATGATGGTCTACTTCTATGCGTTCGATAACACCGAATTCGGCAATGTCACGCCGACGATCTGGGCGTCCTTGCCCAATGGCAATTTCGACTATGCCACGATTCTGTGGTCGGGAGCGCCGGTAGCGGTAGGACCATCTCCGGATCCGACTGGCGGGTACTTGCCCATCTTAGTCGACCTTTCGACGGCAGGCATTACTCCCACGACTGATTTCTGGATCGGCTATTCATGCACCGATGCCAATACTCCTGGTATTGTTGGTGAAAGCCAGGCCTCGACTATGACCTATCCCAGAAATGAGATACTCCAGTACGGTATCACCACTTACTATCTGGTGCCCGGCTCGCCATTTGGCGCCGCTACCAAGGATATCTTTATCGCCTGCAATTACGACATTGTGACATCCTATGTCGATGCGACGCCGATATCAATTGATTCGCCCGGCGGCACGATGATAGGGCTTGGCCCATTTGACGTGATTGCCACGGTCGAGAACGCCGGCCTTACCGACATCACCAACGCCAGCGCCACGGCCACGATTACCGGCCCCGGCGGTGTTGATTTCACCAACACTGCCACCGGCATCAATATCCTGGCCGGCGCATCGGCTCCAGTCGATTTCGGTGATTGGACTCCGACCGCCGGATTCGAGACGTACGATGTCGATGTCACGGTTACCGCGACCGGTGAGCAGAACTCGTGCAATGACGCCCTTGCAGGCACCTCATACATTCTCCTCGGAACTGTTGAATCGACGACAGATTTCGAGGCTACCGATGGCGGATTTACCGAAGTCGTCAGTCAGGGCCCGCCCATCTGGCAATGGGGCACTGATGCCGGCACCGGTGCTGTCAGCGGTACCAATGTCTGGGGCACAATCCTCAATGGCAACTATCCGGTTCAGGCTTGCGCTTCGTTGAGAAGCCCGGCCTTTACGGTTCCCGCCACTGGTGGCGCGATTGCCTTCTGGGCCTGGTACGAGGTTGAAGTCGGTTGGGATTACTGCAACGTGAAGATCTCCACCGATGGTGGTACGACCTTCAACTTGCTGACCCCTATCAGCGGTTATGATTCCCAGGAAGCCAACGGTCCGGGCAATGTCTGCACGTTGCTCGAGGGTCAATGGGGATTCAGCAGTGAGGATCCGATTGATCAAACATGGCAACTCAAAGCCTTCGACCTGACCGGTTATGAAGGCGCCAGTGCCATCGTTTCGATTGATTTCGCTTCCGATCTGTATTATTCCGTCTACGGCTTCTACCTGGATGACTTCATGGTCATCTCCTTCCCGTCGGCCGGTTGCGATTATGTGCCCGGTGACATCAACGGCTTCGGCGGACCCAACGGTCTTGACGTCACTTATGGTGTCGTCTACCTCAGGGGCGGCGCAACGCCTCCTGACAGTTGCGACTGCTCGCCCGAGGTGCCGACCGTTCCGTTCTATGCCGCAATGGATGTTAACGGCACCTGTTCCACCAATGGAATTGATATCACCTATTATGTGGCCTACCTCAGACAGGTCAATCCCGCGCTCTTATGGTGCGTGGACTGCCCTCCTGCCAACCCGCCTCTTCCGGCGGTTGAGGGTCCCGGCCTCAAAGTCAAGGATATCAAGACCACCGGCGGATCGCAGTAGGCTTTAGTCAACAGGCCTCTGGGGTTTAAGAACCCTCGAGGCCTTCGATAAGGCCAAATTGAATCGGGCCTCCGGAAACGGAGGCCCGGTTTTTTTATGCCGCCGGGGTGATCGGCTAACCGCTGGCGTTTGCGGAATTATTATGTAATCGGAAAATGCATTTTTAATTATCTCTGGACTCCATTATTAATTATAAAAATCATTTTCAAAAATAACTTGACAATGGCCGGCTTACGTATTAATATGGGTCCGCATAAGACATCATTGGACTTGCATCACAGGTATCCCTCAATTTCATAAACTCCAACAAGGAGAAGCCTTATGGCGAGGCGTAAGAGTTTGGGTTTGGAAATGGGCTCCTTATTCGCTTTAATTATCTCTGCAGGGCCCATGAGTATTTGTCTGGCCGCGCATATCCCGCTTGTGCCGGACGTTCAACAGCCGATAACCGGCTCGCTTGGTAATCCGACGACCAACTCATGTGCCCCGGTATCCGTTGTCAACGTGACGGAGTACTGGGACAATGTAGTCAACGACCCCGGGGCCAATATGGTCAATGCCGGATTGGTGCCCAATACGGCAGCCGATTATATCTCGTATTTTGTAGACCATGGCAACTGGGGTAGCCCGGTTCGCAGGAACGGCACCATGTATCCGATTTCGACCGGCACTTATAGCGCCGATATCGAACCGGGATTCGATGAATTTGTCAGGTGGGATGCCGCTCATCTGTTCACCACCCCGCCGCCTGCAATTCCGCCCGGCAAAATCGGATATGATTGGAATCATTCAGCCGATTATGTCAATGGTTTTGGAATGCACGTCGCCGCGATCGATTCCGGGCATCCCGATGTCATCTGTTTCAGGTATTGGAATCCGATCTTTTCCGGCTTCATAATGCTTGATCCGAGCGGTGAAACGATAGAATTTCATACCTGGGGTCCGCAGATTTCCGGTTCCGGGCCGCCCAATCCTCCTGAACAATGGAATTTGAACTACGGGCAGGAATGCGTCGGCCATGCGGTTACCGGCGTAGGGTATTTTATAGGCGATCCGGACGGCCCCGGGCCGCTACCTAATACTCAATGGTTCATTTGCCATGATAACTGGCCGACCACCGGAATCAATATTGCTTTGCCGTGGGCTAATTGGGCGGCCACTATATTCGGCTATCCCAGCCCCCAGGAACCGCCGGAAATATCATATTGGAAACCTGACACCACCTACGCGCAGACCGGCATGCCCGATTTCCCCAGCCAGTATCCCTGCCACAGTGGGGCCACTGCTGTCACAAACTGCCTTTGGTGGTACGGCGCCATGGATTATTTTCAATTCATAAATCCCCGTCAGTTGAAAGATGAACTCCTGATTTATTTCGCCGCCGATACGATTTTCGACCCCTGGGGCGGCACCGATGTTCACCAGATGGAGCTCGGGCTTGACGCCTTCTTCAACGACGTTGATCCGCCCTGGCCATTCTATGAAACGACCTATCCCATGCCGGATTTCCACGTCATGGCGGAATCACTCATGAAATGCCAGGATGTGATTCTCCTTATCGGCAATTGGTGGCAGGATGCCACGGGAGCATGGTGGCGCGACGGCGGCCGCTATGTAACCATGGCCGGTGTCGATACGGCCACGCTGGCAATCGCTCTGTCGGATCCGGAAACCGACAATGCCGAGGCCGGGGGATTTGGGCGAGTCAGGCCGCCGCATGCCGTTCATAGCCCGACCGACAACACGCACTGGTTCCCATTTACTGCTGGCGGTTTTGATTACCAAGTCTCGCACGATGCTTACCCGGTGATGTTGAATTCGCCATCGCCCGGCGGCGCCTGGTGGATTCCGGGATTCCCGAGAGGCTTCTCGCCTCCTTACGCTAACTGCCCCGCCGAGTTCATGTCAATGACGCAGGGCAACCCCGACCCTCAGCTATACCCATATCATGCCGAGGTCGAATATGCGGTTATGATATGCCCCAGCCGACTGCCTGAGCCAGTCGATACCTGCAATTATTACAAGGCGCCTTACATAGATTATGCCCAGAACGGCGTTCCCGATTTCGACCAGAAGCAGAATGGCTGGTGGAATCAGCAGAGCGGCAACTTCAGTTGGTGCGGGCCGGCGGCGCTGGCCAACTGCATCTGGTGGTTCGATTCGAAATTCGAGCCCCAGCCGATCGACCCGCGGCCATTTCAACCCGATCCGACCAGCCCACCTCCCAATGACCATTACCCGTTGCTTGGGTCGATGGGCCCCTGGGATGACCATGACATGAACAATGTCATTCCATTTATTTCGGCCCTCGGCCCGATGTGCGGCGTTGATGGCCCGTCGCCGGGGACACCGCTGCCCCAACTTCAGGCCGGTTTTCACAACTGGCTGAACTCGGTTGGTCTGCCGAACGAATACACCAGCTTCATAGTCATGGGGCCAGGTTACCCGCAGATCAGGGACTCGATAATGGCGTCTCAGGATGTTATCCTGCTGCTCGGTTTCTATGAACTCCTGCCGACCCAGGATTGCCAATGGCTTGGTGGCCACTATGTGACATGTGCCGGTGTTTGCACTCAGGAGCCGGCCTTATGTATTTCCGATCCATTCTTTGACAGCAACGAGGGCGAACCGCCGCCCGGAACCGCTCATGGTTCCGCCGTACATAACGATGCATTCTTCGTCTCGGGACCACATGGATCGATAAATCATGACAGGTTCAATATGGCTCCACAGTTACAGCCGTGTCCGGCCAGCCCGGCCACGTGGTCGTTGACAGACTACCCCAACGGGTGGACACAGGATGGCTTATTCACATTTGCCAACGAGAATCCGCTGATGCCCGGCGCACCCCCGGCCCAGTATCGGGGCGGGCCGATTATAGTCCTGGTCGATGCGGCTTTGATTATATGTCCGGCCCCGCCGGCGATCCCCGATATCGATGTCCGGCCCGAATCTCTATACTATCAGCAAAACTCGTACACATATGTGACATATCCGGATCAGATTATCATCTGCAACACGGGTAGCGGCTCCCTGAACATCAATTCCATAACATCCGACCTTGCATGGGTTACTCCCGGTCCGTTCCTGGCAACTCTGGCGGCCGGTCAGTGTGATACTGTCGATGTCATCGTCAATACCGCCGGTATTGCCCCTAATATTTACACCGGCTGGTTCCACGTCAATTCCAATGATCCGGATGAGGCCACGGTCAACAAGCCATGGTTTGCGGTGCGCGTGATAGAACCCGATATCCAGGTAACACCGGATTCCGTTTTCCATTCACAATTGATAAATACCGTGAATACCTACTGGACCGACTTCCAGATATATAACCTCGGCTCCGCTGTTCTCACCTACTCGGTTTCCAATACCATCGGGTGGATTACCCTGGGCGGCATGACAGGCTTCGTATTCCCGGGGGGTAACGACAACATCGATGTCACAGTCAATACCAATGGAGTAACGCCCGGTGTCTATGTCGATTCCGTCACGATCATATCCAACGATCCTGATGAGCCGATCGTTTACAGGCCGAAAATTGTCATTCAGGTGACCCAACCGCCTCCGGATAGCCTCTATTGGAAAGATTTCAATGGCCCGATGGTCGATGGTGGCTTTATGCCCGACTTTGATCAGCGCCAGATGGGGTGGTTTGCCTATTGTGGTCCGGCTTCTATCGCCAACTCGCTGTGGTGGTTCCAGGGCAAATTCCCTCAACGGATGATCGTGCCGCCGCAGTTTTATCCGCAGGATCCAGCCGGGTTTGTAATGTTCCTGGCGAGTTTGATGAATACCAATATCGGTCAGGCGCCCGGTACACATGTCGATAGTATGCAGGTCGGTATCGAGAGATATCTACAGATGATGGGCCTGGTCGATCTGCTCTATGAGCATACCGCTTATCAACCCCCATTCGATATGGTGGAATATGAAATCGAACGCTGTCAGGATGTGACTCTGCTAATCGGCTTCTGGCAGGTCATGCAGGTGATTCCGTCGGGTCCGGGACAGTGGATCGTCTACTGGCAGCGCCAGGGGGGACATTACGTTACAGCGGCCGGCGTCAACTCAGGCCAACTGTTGATCGGCCTGTCCGATCCCGCCTACGATAATTTCGAGGCCGGCGTTACCAGCGGCGTGTTGCGCGGAATTAATCATAACCACCCTATAGGCCACAACGATGGCGTCAGCGCATCCCACGACATCTATTCTGTCAACAACGTCATGGTTTGCAGCCCCGGCGGCCTATGGGAAATCGAACATCCCTTCTGGCACAACCCCGGCCTGGCTTATGAATTCTACCGGCAAAACGGCGACACGGCCAATATCGAGTTGCCCTGGCCATGCCCATACCCGCCGCAGCAGGGTATGATATTCACCGAGATCGAGGCCGCTGTAATTGTCTCGCCACTCGAGGCCGTTCCAGATATCGATGTCGTGCCTGACTCGGTCTTCCATTCGCTTGTCACGAACACCGTCGTGAATTACCTCGACGATTTCAGCATTTACAACCTCGGTACCGGGCCGCTTAATTGGAGCGCCGTCAATTCGCTGTCGTGGCTTACGCTGGGGACAACCTCCGGCACGGTCCTTCCCGGCGACGATATCGCTATCGATGTCACGGTCAACGCCACCTCCATCCCTGTCGGAACTTACTGCGACACGGTCAGAATCTCCTCCGACGACCCGGATGAGCCGCTCGTTTCACAGCCGCGATATGTTATCGAGGTTACGGCGGGCGGGATCGAATGCGATTATGTAATTGGGGATATCAACGGCAGTGGCGGCGCTAATGGAATTGACGTTACATATGGCGTCGTTTACTTGAAAGGCGGGAGTGCTCCCAAAGATTCCTGCGACTGCCCTCCGCTGGCATTTCCCTTCTACGCGGCAATGGATGTCAATGGCACCTGCTCCACCAACGGGATAGATATCACCTATTTCGTGAGTTACTTAAAGGGGCAACACCCGTCGCTGCTCTATTGCGAGGATTGCCCGCCCGCAGACAGGGGATTACCGGCAGTCGCGCCGATCGAGCCGCCGGAAAAAGTTGGAGGAAAAACAGATACGGGAAGATAGCAAACTTCCAAACGATAGGGCCGCTCAGAGATGGGCGGCCCTTCGAATATTACTCTTGGGCGAAAGCGTGAAACAGGGATACTTTCGAAATACGAGGCGTACGATGAAGCAATTTACTGTGGTGCTATGGGGAATAATGGTTATCATGGTCGGCGTCGTTATCACGCCATCTGACGCGGTGGGGCAGCAGCCTTCGGTCATAGAGGTTTGGCCAATCGATTCCACTACCCTCGAGGTCTTGTTTGATCGGGTGATGGATCCTTGGACGACAGAAAGTCCCGGTAACTACTCGACTGTTCATGGCCTGGGTATTTACGCCGCCTCTCTCGACACCAGCGGCCGCACCGTCTACCTGATAACCGCGGCGCAACCGGGTAATTGCGTCGATACTTTGGTGACTATCGGCCCGTGTGATACTTCTTTCAATTGCATGGTCCTTCCTGATAGCGATGGATTCAATTGCGGCGTCGGGAGGTTGGAGTTCTATCAATTGGATCTCGTCTACATACGGGACAGTGTGTTCCAAGACAGTGTGATCAATTCTGATTGGGGACAGGTTCTTTTGACTTACCTTGGTGCAGATTCCATATTGTATTTTAACCTGACGGTGGACACAGTCTGGGTCATCCAAAATATTCCTGTTTTAGGTCAGGAGAGCGTCGGCGTGTCACAAACTATGACTTACAGTTTTCCTATTGCCTCTGTGTCTGGCTTGGAGATTACCGAGATAGGCTACGCTTATCAGCTCTCTGACACGGTGCTGACACAAGGACCACAGGACTTAGCGCTCAGGTGGACGGCTGTTCGTGATGGTTTGGTCAGGCTAGGCCGAGGCTTTGGAGATGCAATTGATCCGATATTCGGGCCAGCTCAGCGATTGATTGGCGGTCAAGTTATTGGCTCCCAGCATTCTAATCGAAGCTCCAAGCATTCTTATGAAGACCTTCCAAACCAGGAGTGCGGCATAAGTGAATGTTGTCCAACGGCAGTCTCTAATTGTCTAAATTCATTGAATTCGCAACACCATCTTGGCATACCGCCAGAAGAGCTGACGATAGGCAGGATGAAGCTAGCCACTAACTGGGGTCCGAAGTACGTATATGACCCTGTCCACCAAGAGTCCGTCTGGGTTGAGGGATGTTGGATATTCCACGACGATGATAGGCCGCCTGGAGAAAATCGTGCCTGGTATGAGGATAAGATGATGTGGCTTGTGAATCATCAATTCCCCATATCCACCAGAGTGATAAGCAATATTGGAATTGGTGAAATACAAGCGGAAATCGACCGTGGGCAGGTTGTAGAATTGCAGACAGGATCGCATACCGCTGCTGTCAAGAATATATCTGATCTGGGGAATGGTCTGTATGCGATGAATGTGGCTCATGACATCATACAAGGAGAAGACGGGGGTTGCGCAACGACAACAGTTGTATATGACCGCAATATTGACAGTTTTATAGGAGGTGGCTTCGGTTTTAGTTGGTCACCGCTGCGCTACTTTGTAGTCGAGTGTCCGTATCCTCCCGGTCCTGATCAATGCTCCTACACCCCTGGCGACATCAACGGCAGTGGCACACCCAACGGTATCGATGTTACCTACGGGGTGGCCTACTTCAAGGGCATCGTCCCCCCGCCGCCGGTCGACTGCAATCCGCCGTGCACCGCGGTGCCAGACCCCTTCTACGCGGCAATGGATGTCAATGGCACCTGTTCCACCAACGGAATCGATATCACCTATTACGTGAGTTACTTGAAGGGGCAACAGCCATCACTGCTCTATTGCGAGGATTGCCCGCCCGCAGACGGAATTTTGCCTGTTAGATCACCCGATATCGGAATTCGGGAGATCAATGAAAGGGGAGATAAAAAGTAGTCCTCCCGAAGGGAGGACACGCTGAGCGCGCCCCGACGGTTGTGGCATACCGCAGATATCGGATCCCCGTGTATTCGGGGGTCCGATTTTTTTATGACGCGCCGATTCCTCAAAAGTGGGAATTTTTTGATGGGCTTATTTGTATAAGATGATGGCGCCTGGTCATAAGAGGTCCAATTGAAAGCCCTGATGATTATCTTTGTCGCTCTCCAAAGCGCAATAGCCGGAGCATCGAACGATCTCATCCTGGAATATGCCACCGGAATCGCCTCGGAGCATCTGCCATTCACATCAAAATGGGGCGGTCCGGTGATGCACCCTGGCTCCTTTTACAAGGAGCACGCCGTCCGAGTAAGCTGCGATATCAACCGACATTTCGCCGTTACGATCATGTCGGGTTGGATCACCAAGTGGAATTTTCGCGACCGCACTATCATCTGTGTGCCGCCTCCCGAAGGATATCCTCCTTCGCTATTCAGGAGAGATCAGAAGGCCGTATACGTCGTGCCCGGCATTCGCCTGGCAGGGTACATTTTCCAGGTCAATCTGGGAGGCATATTATATCATTCCAACACCGTGGATAGAGCGTTTTTAAAGTACCCATTTAATGGGAGCCATCGGTTCAAGCCGTCGTTCATGATCGCTCTGGGTGAGGAGGACATTTACCTCTATGCCGGCTTCCTCAATTCGCTGCCGCTTTATTCCGGCGGCGGAGCGGAGATTGGAATATTCGGAAGGGTTGGGGGGTATTACGAGCAGAAGGCCTATTTCGGGGGGAACGAATATGGTCCGGGAATCGGCTATCGGGGGGAGTTCGAGGCGACCCGGAATATCGCGTTCGCACTCGGTTTCTCGCTGGGATACAGCGACCACGCAAGAGATAACATCTATACCGTCGTGGCCGGATTGAAAGTGAGGGCGCCTTCTAAGGATTGATTGCGTCCCGAGTCTTTCTCCACTTCTTCATAAACTTGCAAGGTCTTAAAGCCCCATATTTTTGTCGAATGCGATCATTCCCTTAATAGGAATATCGATGAAATCTGACAGGCAATTCGACCTTGAACATGAAATTGCGATTCATTATAATGAGCCGCCGCAATGTATGAACATTATTGGAAATTCCATCCCGATGGATGGATTGGAGACGCCTTATGAAAAAGATGATTCTTGTGCTCGTTTGCCTGGCCCTGCCGATGTTTGCCCGGGCCCGGGAAAATGAGATTCATATCGATGCCAGGACCCACAAATTCCCCAACGGGCTGGAATTGGTGGTCGTGGAACGGCACTGGTCGCCCACTGCCTCGTTCATCGTACGCTTCAAGGTTGGCTCGGCTGACGAACGGCCCGGCATAACGGGTAGCGCCCACCTGCTCGAGCATATGCTTTTCAAGGGCACCAAAATTCTCGGCACAACCAACTACGATGCCGAAGCTCCGTTGATGGCCGGGATCGACGTCCTGGCTCATGAATTGACACAAGCCATCGACCGGACACGCAACCCGCTTTATCGCGGCGACAGGCGGGAGGTCGATTCCCTCAAGGCCGCTATCGCCAAACTCCAGGAGCGGCAAAAGCAATACGTTGTCAAAGATGAATTTTGGGAGACTCTGTTGCGCCACGGCGGCACCTCGCTCAATGCCTCCACCGGCAACGACGGCACGCAGTATTTTGTCTCGCTGCCGTCGAATAAGGCCGAGCTCTGGGCATATATGGAATCCGACCGCATGCGCGATCCAATCCTGCGGGAGTTCTACTCCGAGCGCGATGTCGTCTACGAGGAGCGCCGCCTGCGAACCGATAATGACCCGTTTGGTAAACTCTGGGAGCAGCTCTACGCCGCCGCCTACACCGCCCATCCCTACGGCTGGCCTGTCGTCGGCTGGGCCTCCGACCTGGAAACCGTCCTGCGTGAGCAGGTCGAGGATTTCTTCCATCAATATTATTCACCGAACAACGTGGTCATAGCCATTGTCGGCGATGTCAAATTCGCGGACATGGTAAAACTCGTCGATAAATATTTCAGCTCGATACCACCTTCAGCGGTTCCGCCGCCGGCCGTGCAGACCGTCGAGCCTGAGCAGAAAGGCGAACGCCGCATCCGGGTCGAATACGACGCCGAGCCGCAACTGGCGATCGGCTGGAAGAGCCCCGCCGGCGGAGGTGTAGATAAGGAGGTATTCGATGTAATAGCCAGTCTCCTCTCTCGTGGGCGAACCAGCAGACTCTATAGGAGCCTGGTCGAGGAGCGTCAAATTGCCGCCAGCATATCGGCCTCCAGCGATTTCACGCGCTTCCCCGACCTGTTCACAATCTCCGCCACGCCCAAGGCACCCCACACGCTCGAGGAACTCGAGGCCGCCATTTACGAGGAAATGGGCCAACTGGCCTGGGAGGGTCCCACCGCTTGGGAGTTGGAGCGGGTCAGGAATCAAATCGAGGCCGACTTCATTAGAGGACTGCGATCCAATTTTGGTATGATGTTTCGCGTCTCCGACATGCAAGCCCTTGTCGGCGATTGGAGCTACATCGAGAAAGTCAATGAACGCCGCAAGGCTGTTAAATCCGCCGATATAAAACGGGTCATGGCCGAACACCTTACAATGGAGAAGAGAACAGTGGCCTATCTCGCCAAACCCGATGAAGAATCCAATGCTCCCGAGGCCTCCCGTATAGATGAGATTAGGCTGTGGAGGGACAAATGAAAAAGGCTCTTATCGGCGTCATGGCGCCCGTGCTGATTCTAACTTTCGCATTTTCATTCGCGTCCGACCCTCTGTCGCCGGGCGCGAAAGTCATCGAGAATATGAAATTCCCCGAGCTTAACTGGCAGGTACCGGAAGTCGGCAATCAGGTGACTCGCACCGAGCTTCCCAACGGCCTGATCCTCTATATCATGGAGGACCACGAGCTGCCACTCATCAACGCCAGCGCCATGATAAGGGCCGGATCGATCTACGACTCAAAGGAGAAAGTGGCGGTCGCCGGTATTACCGGGGCAGTCATGCGAACCGGCGGCACCAAATCATTTTCACCCGACTCGCTCAACACGCTTCTGGAGTTCATCTCCGGCTCGGTGGAAAGCGGTATCGGTATCGAGTCCGGGTCGGCCTCGATGTCGGTGCTGGCCAAGGACCTCGATATCGGCCTCAAAATCCTTTACGAGGTTCTGCGCTACCCGGCATTCGACACTTCCAAGATTGCCCTCGAGACGTCTCAAATTAGGGAAAGCATCCGCCGCCGAAACGACCGTCCCGGGGGAATAATCGGGCGCGAATTTTCGCACTTGATTTACGGCGATCATCCCTATGGACGCATTCTGGAATGGGCCGATGTTAAGGACATTTCTCGGGACGAGCTTGTCGCTTATCACGGGAAATATTACCATCCCTACAATATCTTGATCGCCTTCTCCGGCGATTTCGAGACCGGAGCCCTACTCAAGAAAGTTAAGAAGATATTCAGTGACTGGCCTGAATCGGGCATTGAGTTGCCGCCAATGCCCGAGGTAGCATATGCGCCCAATCCCGGCGTTTTCGTCATCAATAAGAACCTGACCCAGGCCAACATCACCGTTGGACATCTGGGGATCAAACGCGACAATCCCGACCGCTACGCGATAGCACTCATGAATTTCACGCTGGGTGGCGGCAGCTTCACCTCCAGACTGACCGGCCGGGTCCGCTCCGACGAGGGCCTGGCCTACTCTGTGGGCTCCAGTTTCGGAATCAACAGCCGCGACTTTGGCACTTTCCAGGCCCACGCCCAAACCAAAACCAATTCAACCTACCGGGTCCTCCAGATTTTCAAGGAGGAATTCGAAAAGATCAGACTCGAACCGGCCACCGAACACGAATTCGAGACGGCCCGCGACGCCTACATCAATAATTTCGTCTTCCAGTTCGATTCGCCCGAGGAGGTCGTCAATCGCCTGATGTCGCTCGAGTATGACCACTTTCCACCGGACTATTATCGCACATATCTCGATGATATCCGGGCCGTGACAATCGAGGATATGAGGCGGGTGGCCGAGAAATATCTCAAACCCGAGGAGATGACAATAGTTGTCCTGGCCGATACGACCCGGATATCCGGCGATCTGCGCGAGTTCGGGCAGATAAAATATATTACACTCGAAGAGCCGAAAGTAGATTGAGACCGGACGATGAGCATAAATTGATCGAGGCTCGCCATTACACCTTTTGCCCGTGGTGCGCCTCGAGTCTCGTCTTGAAAGTGGCCGACTCCAGGGAGCGGCTGCGCTGCCCAAACTGCGATTTTATCTGGTACCGGAATCCTATCCCCGCCGCCGGAGCTATCCTCAACCGCGATGGCAGAGTACTGCTCGTAAAGAGAAGATATCCTCCCCGAGTAGGTGACTGGTGTTTCCCGGCCGGTTTCATGGAATACGACGAGTCGCCGATTGAATGCTGCGTGAGGGAGATCAAGGAGGAAACCGGACTGATCATTTCGATTTCTCGCCTGTTCTGGGTCTACTCCGGCCATGATGATCCCCGCTCTAATGCCGTTCTCATTTTATATCTCGCGGACATAATTGGCGGCGAATTGGCCCCAGGCGATGATGCCGTCGAGGTTGATTTTGTCAGTATCGACGATATTCCCTCGAATATCGCGTTCCAGGCCCACAGGGAAGCTATCGCTGACTACAAGCGTTATCTTAAAACGGGCCGATTGCCGGGGGAGAAGTGACCGCGGAAATCCGATATGTTCTCGCTATCGACTTGGGTACGAAGCGGGTCGGCCTGGCAATCGCCGATCCGGTCCATCGAATAGCAACGGGTCTTGGGGTTGTGGAGTATAAGGGTCTGCAGAAATTCATTGAGGATTTGAAAAAGATTGTCGATGATGAAAATGTGAGACTGGCGGTTGTCGGGTTGCCTCTGAACATGGATGGCAGCGAGGGAGTGAAAGCTCGGCAGGCCAGGAAAATCGCCGGAATCATAGAAGAGAAGCTGGAGATCGACGTGGAATTGATAGATGAACGGTTGACTACGGAGGAGGCCGTCAGGCGTCTCCATGCCGCCGAGGGCAAGGTCGGAAAAAGCCGCGCCAAACTAAATATGATGGCCGCCATTATCATCCTCCAGGATTATCTAGATTCTCTTCCACCGCGGAGTCTTTCATGAAAATTAATACCGGACCCATTCCACAAGCGATATTATTCTCCCTGATCGCTCTGGCCGTATTTGGAGCGGCCTTTCTTGGTTTTCAATATTATTTTCCGCACCCCGGCGCCAATTTCGGCAATGAAACACGCTACCTCCTGGTGCGCGGAGGCGACAATATCGAAAAAATCGCCAATAACCTGTACCGTATGGGAGCCGTTTCATCCGAATCAGGTTTCCTTTTCTTTTCGCGGCTCCTGAAAAAAGATCGTCTCATGAAGGTCGGACGGTATGCTATTAAACCGCATAGCTCGCTCGCCTATATTATAGGAATTATCACGCGCGGCGAATCTACGCCTTTCGATATCACCGTTCCCGAGGGGTACACTATCTCTCAAATTGCCAATTGCTTCGAATCCGGGGTCGAAATCGACATGGCCGGATTTCGCGAAGCCGTGACCGACCGGAAATTGATAGATTCTCTTGGTATCCAGGCTCCCAGCCTTGAGGGTTATCTGGCGCCCAGCACCTATAATGTCTATTTCTGCGAGAATCCTCGCAGAATTGTCAACCGCATGGCGGCGCATTTTTTCAATTCATTGCCGGATTCGTTTGAGGTTAAGGCGAAGCGGCTGGGATTGACGTTTCACCAGGCAGTGACACTGGCCTCGCTTATCGAGAAAGAAGCCATGCTCGATAGCGAGCGGCCGATTATCTCAGCGGTCTATTTGAATCGCTTGCGCCGCGGGATGAAACTGGATTGCGACCCCACGGTCATTTATGCCATGGGCGGCCTCGACAGGCCTCTTCTGCGCGGCGACCTCGATTATGACTCGCCATATAACACATACCTGTATGCCGGCCTTCCGCCGGGACCGATTGCGAATCCCGGAGTCAAATCGCTCGAGGCCGCGGTCGAGCCCGCGCCGGTCGGATACCTCTATTTCGTGGCGCGCGGGAATGGCAG
Source organism: candidate division Zixibacteria bacterium RBG_16_53_22 (assembly GCA_001775395.1). Lineage (GTDB taxonomy): Bacteria > Zixibacteria > MSB-5A5 > UBA10806 > UBA10806 > UBA10806. The sequence goes on from MEWP01000047.1 coordinate 18,789, forward strand.
CCATGTTTTTTCTCTCACGCTTGACGATCACATCAATGCTATCCAGAGAATCAAGCGCCTGAACGGGCAAGGGTAAGACGCCGGCGCAATTTGCGACCAACCTAACTTGTGTCGATTATTCGGCCTTATTTTTCAATGGCATGAGGCTGCCATTGGAACCGTGCAAGGTCGATACAATCGGCTTTGTCAAATAACACACCCTCACCTAAAAGCAGCGCTTTCTGCTCCTCGTAACCGCCGCCCGGCGGAAGCGAAATCCTGCCGGAGCTATTGATAATGCGGTGCCAGGGAAGGTTTTCTTTGCGCGACGACGAATGCAGAATTCTAACCACCTGCCGGGCCCCGAGCGGGCTTCCGGCCAGCGCCGCGATCTGGCCGTAAGTTGCCACCTTGCCCTTGGGTACGCGCTTGATGAGCCTCTTGGCCTTTGTAGTGAACGATTCCAATTCCGTCATGATATCACCGCTGGAACAGGTTCTGATCCCGAATAAATATATGGCATGATTGGCTATCATGATATAAAAAAAAGGCCGGAATATTCCGGCCTGTTTCATACATTCATCTCGCCCTTAGAATTGATTTGTCTCTTCGACTTCTGGTGTACGCGGGGAAGCCAGGACGTATAGTTCCTCAACTTCAATTGAGCTCGGCAGCATGCAATATGCGCCGGGATGTTGAAGATATGTCCCTTTGACCAGTATCAGGCTGCCGGAGGAGATATTCAGAGGTGAACCGAGGGGAAATGTCAGCTCGATAAAGCCCTCGGGGTCAATCTCCATATCGTTCTTGACATTAATTGTCTGACATCCACGGGCGGTCATGTGGTAAATACCGACTTTTGAAACGAGCGGACCACCTGTCGGCTGGGGACCGCTGAATGTCAGTTCGGCGCTGAAACGGCTGACCGCATCGTCATTGGGCAAGCTCAATGTGTTGTCCACGCTGGCCGGGGCGGTTATAGGCCTGTCATTTGAGCATCCGACCGCAAAGGCCAGGGCCATGATTGTGCCGGTTATGAGTAAGAGTCTCGACTTCATCGAATTCCTCCTTTGGTTGGTTGCATTCTTCTGTTCCATGCATATCATTACACACGCAATATTCACTGCTATCATTCGGCGACCGGTTCTATTGTCAGGCTTGATTCGCCTACTCGGTGAAGCCCGATCATGCGATCGGTCAAAAAGGTCTGCGAGGAGATCCACTGATGGGACATTTCCAGCACCTTATCTTGCGACACATCCTCGATCCAATCCATAGTCATGGCATCAATCATCTTCCCGTTGATATCGAGGTTCTCCATGTTTAGCGTGAATCTCATTTTCATCAATCCCCCTTGCTGTTTAGTCGCCACGGGAGTTTTAATCAAAGGGTATGCCGTTTGAGGAAAGGTCTTGGAAGGTGTTTCATTCGTTCACATAAGTGCAATGCTGTAAACGAATTACATGATGAAACAGGGATGCGTAATGACGTCTGCAAATACTCGTTAATTTGGGCGCTGATATGGGGAGAAGACCCCATCTTATAGGTATCTCCCCGCAACCGGCAGGATTGGAACCCTATTGCGGAAATCCGCATCCAGTTAGGCAACTTTACCGGCAACTCCGAGGTTTATTAGACCGGCCTTGCAGGGGAAAATGTCTTGAAAAGCGGTTGATTTATCGTATATTCGCCTCGGGTCGCTTATTCTATAGGATTTACCGGATCTTCAAAACATCCGACACCAATTATCAGGAATGAAAAAAGAGACGATTGTAAAATCCGCTGTTGCCATGCTTATCTGCCTGCTGCTTTCAGGGGCCCAGGCATTTGACCCATCCGGGCTGCTGGAAATTCATTATATCAATGTTGGCTGGGGCACATCGGTGCTGGTAATCGGCCCGGACGGTACCCGGATATTGATGGATGGCGGGCGGGACAACATGGGAAATAACCAGGTCAGACCCTACATGCAATCCATTGGGCTTATGCCTGCCGACAGCCTGCATTATATACTTGCCAGCCATATGCACTCGGATCATCTTGCCGGCTTGACTGAAGTCATGAATTCAGGCTATGACGTTTCTCAGGCTGTCCTTCATAATGGAAGCGATTATCAAACGACCTATGTGACCGCATTTCTTAACGCCGCTGCCCAGACTACTGCCGGGCCGGCTCGCCAGGTCGGATTGGGTGAGGTCATTCAGCTCGGAGATGGAGCTACGGCCACCTGTGTTTGCCGTGATGGTTACGTTGTCGGCCGGGGCTATATATCAGGCTCGCACGACAACGAAAATGATCGGTCTATCGGAATCTTGATAAAATACGGCAATTTCGAATATGTTTTCGCCGGTGATCTGGGCGGGGGCGATCTCGATAATAACTGTACCGACCGAAGCACGAATCAAATAGATGTGGAGGGGCCTATGGCTCAGGCGATCATGCCTGGCGGGCAGTATCCGCTCCTAACCACCGATGGTGTCGAGGTCGTTCATGTCAACCATCACGGCAGCGAAAGCTCGACAAACTCGACATATATGAATCTCCTTACGCCGGCGATCGCCTGCATATCGACCGGCGCGGGGCAGTCTCCGGATTATATGTTCCCCAGGCAAGATGTTGTCGATAACGTTTTGCTCTCGGGAGTCTACTGCGTAACGGCCGAGCCCGCGATTGTGTTGCAGAACGAGGAAGGACAGCCGAGCGGTTCTGAGACGAGTTTCTCGGGTTTTTGCGTCGGCGACATAAAAATCACTACTTCAGGAGAGGCCAATTTCACTGTCAGCGCCAACGGGCAGGTGACCGAGGGGCCCGATGAAAGATCCGTTGCCGGTCTGCCGATGACCATCCCGTTCGATGGGGCGCCGCCCGATATCACGCCGCCGATAGTGACGGTCATTTCGCCTGATGGCGGTGAAATCTGGTATGCAGGCAGTTACCATGATATCGCCTGGTCAGCATCCGACAGCATCGGGGTGGCATCTTATTCGATTGAGTATTCGACTAATTCCGGTTCCAATTGGCTCACTCTCGTGAGTCGCACCGATGGCAACCCCGGTATCTACTCCTGGAATCTGCCTCAAGCTAATTCCGCCAATTGCCTGGTGAAAATTACGGCATGGGATGGCGCCAACAATTTTGGCAATGATGTTTCTAATGGCGCATTTTCGATAATCCCATCGCCCGATAGTACCATACCCACAATCACTGTCGTTTCGCCAAACGGGGGAGAAGTCTGGTTCTGGGGTGATGTCGACACAATCAGATGGGTAGCCACCGACGATATCGAGGTAACTTCCTATTCAATCAGCTATTCCACCAACGGCGGCGGAAGTTGGAGCAGTATCCAGGCCCGGGTCGATGGTAATCCGCAAGCCTACCCCTGGCTGGTGCCGAACGTCTCCACGGCGAACTGCAAAATCCGCGTCATTGTCTGGGACGCTGCTCAACATCTGGCAACAGACAATTCTGATGCCCCGTTTACTCTTCGGGCGCCGGATTTTGAGGGCCCTGTGGTCAATATCATCGTGCCGGATGGCGGCGAGCTTTGGGGTGTTGGCTCGAGCAGATATATTTTATGGGAAGCGTCGGATGTCAGTGGTGTTGATTCCGTATCGCTTCAATACTCCGGCGACAACGGGCAAAATTGGCAAACCATTATGCCCTTTGCTCATGATAATGACGGGAATTTCCTCTGGAATATCCAGGCTGTGCCATCGAGGCTGGCGCTGGTACGCATATTGGCCAAAGATATATTTGGAAATCAGAGCATGGCCGTCTCAGAGGCGCCGTTTGTGATTCGAATATCGCCCTCATATCAGAAGTTCGTGCGCGCGACCCCACTTGCCAGGTGACATGGCGGCAGGCCCCGCCGGCCCGTTACGGGCCGGGTGAAACCCGACAACCCATGAATATGTCTATCGCCTTTGGCGGCGCCGGGGCCTGGCAGTTACGGGCGTTCGAGCGCGGTCGGGTTTCATGGCCCCCTTTGGGGGGCCGCGGGGCCTGCCGCGGCGGTGCGGTGCTGGGGGCGCGGTGAGTAGAAACTCGCGTATTTAATCTTGACATCCAATTTCAGAATGATATGATTTGTTCAAATCAGGGGGAATCATACGAAAGACGGAAGTCGAAAGTCAGAAAAGGGCAGAATTCCGGGGCCTGATACTATGAATGCATCCGGGCATCCTCAGGATATTCCGAGAACGACTGTTGCCGGTCGCGCTATCCACGGCCCGAGGGGGCGGGTTAGACCTTTGCCCACCAAAACCGAGGCTATTTCGAAGGTGCCGTTTTTTGTGAATTTCACCCCCGACGATATTGCCAACATCGAGCCGTTTTTTCAGGAATATCAATTCAGCAAGAATCAATACCTGTTTTGGGAGGGCGATGCCGCTACCAGGATGTTCGTAATTAAATCCGGCCGCGTCAAACTCTTGAAGACGTCGGCATCGGGCAAAGACATGGTTCTGGAGGTTATGGTGCCCGGCCAGATTTGCGGTGGCGGGGCGTTATTCGCGGAGTATCATCGCAACGGCGCCCAGGCGGTAGAGCCGACCGTCGCCTACGGCCTATCAAGAGAGAGTTATGATCGGCTGTTGACGAAATACCCCGAAATCGCCAGGGGTATAATAAATTACCTCGGCGCCAAGCTTATGGATGCTCACGATGTCATAATTTCCCTGGTATCGTCGAAAGTGGAAAGCCGGATAGCATCGGTCATCGTGCGGCTGTGCGAGAACCATGGCACCAGAACCAAGGATGGTATCTTGATCAATATCCGCCTTACCCGGCGGGACATTGCGGATATCGTCGGCTCGACAGTAGAAACCACGATCCGCACTATAAGCAGATTTCAGAAGCAGGGGCTATTGAACACTGTTGCTGGACGACTCCATATTAAGAATCTCGATGCCTTCAAGGAGATGATGAGGGCTGCCCGATGACGGTCTATCTGCGTCATTAATAATCACATTGTACCAGGACACATTTCCGCAAGACTATTTGACAATTACTTATGCCTCGGCTATATATTTGAAAAGCCCGCGAACATGGCTCGCGGACGATTGATCGAGAATATTGCATGGAGAATTGGCCCCTTCGCTCAGAAAGGCATAATTGATGACTGGACCCGTTGACATAACGCTGCATGGCCTGGAAAAGTTGGCCTTCGTGATATTTTTGGCGATCGCCCTGGTAATTTTCGCCAATGAGGTTTACTTCTATGTCCGCCTATTATTGGCATTCAAACCGGAAAACCGGGCCGATAACATAGGCAAGCGAATCAAATTTCTTTTTAAATATGTCTTCGGCCAGCGACGCCTCCTTGATCAAATGGTTATGGGGACTGCCCATTTCCTCATATTCTGGGGTTTCGTAATCATCTCATTCGGGACATTGAATTTCATCGGCAAGGGATTCAGCGCCGGCTTTTCGCTGCCATTCCTGAGCTCGTCTCTTCGCGAGCCGTTCCTTTTCCTGCTCGACCTGTTCAGCATCCTTGTTCTAATCGGAATTGCGGTGGCTGTGGTCCGACGGTTTTTGCCGGGAAGCCAGCGCATGCCGCGGGGATGGGAGGCCTCGATAATTCTCATTCTCATCGGCGGGCTGATGTTGTTTGATTTGCTCTCCGATGGATTCAATTCTGCCCTGCAAATACGATTTGAGAACGCCTCTTTTGTCGGGTCGGCGCTCGGCCATTTCATCTATAGCCTCGAATTTAGCCCTGAAACGCTGAATACCCTGGCGCATCTGATTTGGTGGTGTCATCTCCTCTTCTTCCTGGCTATACTGAATTACGTGCCGATCTCAAAGCACATGCACGTTTTCACCTCCGCCCCCAACGTCTTTTTTGCTCATGCAACTCCCAATGGTAAGCTCTCCACTCCGAAACTCGAGGATGTCGAGGAATTCGGCGTCACCAGGGTCGAGCAGTATTCCTGGAAAACCCTGCTCGATTCCTATTCCTGCACCGAGTGCGGCCGGTGTTCCGACCAGTGCCCGGCTACCAACACCGACAAAATGCTCTCGCCGCGTAAGATTGTCATGCAAGTGCGCGCTCACGCCGAGAAGAAGGCGCCGCAGCTATTCAAGAAAACATCCGCTCATTTCAACGAACGGCTTATCGAGGATATCATCACCGAACAGGTCATCTGGGACTGCACCACCTGCTATGCCTGCATGAGAGCTTGCCCGCTTCTTATCGAACATATACCGATCCTGGTCGATCTACGTCGGGCGCTTGTGCTCAACGAGGGGCGCATATCATCCGAGGGCGCGCTCGCCTTGAAAAACATCGAGAAGTCAGGCGATCCCTGGGGGCTGGGGCAGAAAGCGCGCTCGGAATGGTATCAGGGGCTTGACATCAAGCACATCTCGGAAAAGCCGGATGCCGAATATTTGTTCTGGGTCGGTTGTGCCGGGGCGCTCGATGCCCGCAACATCAAGGTTACTCAGGCGACCGCGCGCCTCATGAATAAGGCCGGTGTTTCATTTGCTATCTTGGGCGAAGACGAGGTCTGTACCGGCGACCCCGCCCGGCGCCTCGGCGAGGAGTATCTCTACCAGACCCAGGCCCAGGCGGTCGCCGAGATGCTCAACGGGGCCGGGGTCAAAAAAATATTCACCAACTGCCCGCATTGCTTCAATACTCTGAAAAATGAATACCCCGATTTTGGGGGGCATTACGAGGTCTATCATTCGCATCAGCTCTTGGCCAAATTCATCGCGGATGGGCGCCTCAAGGTCAATGGAGATCCGCTTGGCGAGGTTACCTTCCACGACTCCTGCTACATGGGACGGCATAACCAGGTCTATGAGCCCGCCCGGCAGATTATCGATTCCCTGCCCGGAGCCAAACGGATCGAGATGAAGCGCTCGCGCGAGTGGTCGTTCTGCTGCGGGGCCGGCGGCGGCCGCATGTTCCTCGAGGAACATGGCGAGCATATCAATGTCAACCGTTCTAAGGAGGCGGTGGCCACCGGCGCCAAAACGATCGGCCTGGCCTGCCCGTTCTGCATGACAATGATTACGGATGGTGTCAAGGCGCTCGATAAGATCGATGAGATCAAAGTCAAAGAGGTAACCGAGCTATTAGACGAGCGCACTGTCTGACATGAATCTATGTTCCGTCAGGTCGTATGCCAAAAGGCCGTGACCTGACGGAATAGGCCTGATTGTCAAATTTCACCGCCGCCTGGCCCAGACCAGGTCGTATTTGAATTCCTCGGTTATAATGCCATCGGGGAAAAACTGCTCGATACCACGCTCCACCTCGCACAGGAAATCCTCGAGAATATCCGGCTCCATGGCATCGCCGATAAACGATTTCGATCTTTGCCATTTGATATAGGTCGGCAGATTGTACGATTGGACGCCATAAAATCGCCTCTGGCCGAAATCATGGAAACGACCATCGGCGATCAGCATTCCCATATAATCGGCATCCATGAATTTGGGGTCATAGTTGGGATTATACTTATATGTCAATTCTTCTAAGAACGCCTGATGCGGTTCATGCAGGTCCTTCCTGCGATACCAGAGAAGCGCGATGCCGCCGCCGGGTCTCAAAACTCGTGCCATCTCCGAAAGCGATCTTTGGCGATGCATCCAATGAAATCCCTGCGCGACCGTGACCAGATCGCAAATCCCGCTTTTTAGCGGGATGACCTCGCCGCATCCGCAGACCGGCTCGAAACAATAATCGCCGTAGAACCTGACACCGGCCCTAAGCAGCGCATTTGAGCGATCGACTCCGGCCACCAGATTTGGCTTGCGCTTGTCCGCAGGATCCCGGGGACAGGCCAATAACTGCGTGAAGATACCCGAGCCACAGGCGATATCGGCAATCACTGAATTTGTGTCTATGGAAAAATGCTCGAAAAGAAAGTTCTTTATTTCGGTTGGATACCCCGGTCGGGAACAGGCATAATCATCGGCATATTTCTCGAACATCGCCTTCAAATTGCACCATCCTCAGGCTAAAGCTCAAAACCTGCCACGGTATCCCGACCGCCAATATAGCGATTCGAGGCGACCTGTAAAGCGGAAAATGGCGACCATCGCGGGAACCTCTTCTGCCATCGAGGCAATTTTCGGTTTAGTTGGCGGTCGCAAATTTGTATAGAACCCGCTATCCCTATTTCTTGTTCATATTATCGATTGCCATCATTCGGGCGGTTCATATTATATTGGCTTTATGCGGCGCCTGGGACGTATATAATGTCAATTGGGTGTCACGGCTTGTCCGCAGAACCATGGTGGCTGTGAACCTTTAGTAATTAGGAAATAATAAATGCCGGCCAAAGAAGAAATTATCAAACAAATCAAAAGGTATTACCTGTTCTACGGGCCGAACGACTACAAGCTTGCCGAGCGGGTAGCTTCGCTGGTCAATGCCATCATCGAACCGGGAAGCGAGGCTTTCGATCTCGATCGATTCGACGGCAATACGCACCAGGCCCCCGACATCGTCAACGCCGTCTCAACCCCACCTGTCATCAGCCCGCTTCGGGTAGTGATTCTCTCCGATGCCGATGAACTGGCTCCCGCCGGTCAGGCCTTTCTCGAATCTATCCTCGATAAAATCCCATCCTATTCCGTTCTGGCCATGACCGTTCATGCTCCAAAAATAGACAAGCGCTCAAAGCTTTTTAAAAGGCTGGCCTCGGAGGAAAAAGGGCCCAAGGTCCCCGGCGAAAAAGCCCACGCCTATTATTATTCAATTTATGAGCCGGCCGAGGCTCTCGGGCTGGTAACGAAATTCGCCTCCGATAGAAACAAGACGATCTCACCTGATACCACCAGCGCAATAGTCGAGATGTTCGGCGCCGACCCTTACCGCCTCCAAAACGAGGTTGAGAAACTGTCACTGTATGTGGGGGAGAAGCCCAATATCGAAAAGAAGGACCTGGCCTTCGCCAGCGGCTTCGATCGCGTAGAAACCCCCGATGAACTGCCCGGCATGATCCTCGACGGTAAGCTCGAACGCGCCCTCGAGTTCGCCCGCCAGGCGATCGCCTCGGGTATCAGCGAATTCCAAATTCTGTTTATCTTGCGCAATTATTTAACCGCCCTGAACTTGGCCCTGGGAGCCAGGAGCCAGTCACAACTCGCTGGGCTGGTTGCGAAGCGCCCTGTGCTGGTCCGTCCCAAAGCCGATGAGGAGTACATGGAGGCAGTCAGGCGACGGACACAGGAATTCCATACCCGTTCCAGAAACATTAGCGAAGCTTCTGTGGCTAAAGGACTTACATATCTTTTTCAGGCGGAATATTCTCTCAAATCGGCTCGTTTTTCGCCCGATGGGGTTATCGAGTTGCTGATAGTGGCCCTTTATCTCGTATTTCGAGGGAATATCGAGAATCCTAAATTGTATTTAGAATAAGATGATGGCACAATAACAACGCGCAGACTAAGATGGACCAGGAACTGGTTAATAAGGCTCAAAACGGCGACAGCCGGGCTTTCGAGAAGCTGGTTGAAAAATATATGAAACGGATCTATTACCTCGCCTATCGCATGACCAGAAACCACGATAGCGCCGACGAATTGGCGCAGGAAAGTTTTGTGAAGGCTTATCAGGCCCTCGGAAGTTTCAAGCCGGGATACAATTTTTACACCTGGATATATCGCATCTGCGTTAATCTCTCGATCAATTTCCTCAAGAAGGAGCGCCATACCGTCTCAGCCGACCAGTTGCGCGAAATTGATCTCCTGCCCGAAACGACTGCCGGGCTTGACCAATTGGAACGGATGATAGCGTCGGAGCAGGCCAGCATAGTGCGCAAAGCCCTCGATACCCTGCCGCCCGACCAGCGATCCGCGTTCATATTGAAAACGTATGATAATATGTCATATGACCAGATTGCCGAGGTTATGGAATGTTCAATGGGGACAGTCATGTCGCGTATTTTCAGAGCGCGGCAGAAATTAAAAAACGCCCTCAAGGCGGCCGAGGCGGAAAGAGATAAAAGCGATGGCTGATTGCAGATACAAAAAGATACTCCAATTTTACCTTGACAGCTCCGGGGCCGGCCCCCATTTCAAGGATCTCGAGGAGCATCTCAAAACCTGCCCTGAATGCCAGCTCCAGTTGGCCGAGCTCGAGGAACTCAATTCCGCCGCCCTGGATATCATCGATGAGGCTCCCGAGAAAGAATATTGGGATTCCTTCCCGGTGAGGGTGCGAAATCGCATCACCGCCCGCAGTATCGAGCCTGCTGAAATAGTTCGCAAGCGCCGAGCGCCGTGGTACTCGGCGTTCAGGATGGCATCGGTGCTGGTGGCCCTGATGTTCATTGCTGCCTACTCCATTCTGGTTCTCCGGCGCGGAACATCGACCCTCGACAATCCCGCTTCGATAGCCGATCGGCCATCGATAATCAGCGAGCAGCCGGTGTCATCGGGCTCGCCCCTGATTCCTGCCGTTGCGGCGGCGCAGCCTGATGCCCGGGCCGTAAACGGTCCCTCCTCGTCGGTCGATGGTCCGGTCATACGCCCCGTCGCGGGCGTCGGCACCGATGAATCGCGCGGGCGGCACAGACGGGCGGAGCGCCCGGAGGCTGTTCCGATGAATATCATGATAAAAGATCTGGCCGGCCAACTCCGTGGAGTCAGGGGTGCTGAAATAAACGGTCCACGGCTTGAGACCGAGATAAGGTCGTACGCTCCTGTTTTCACGTCTTATCTGGCCGACATCGATCCATCTTTTCACATGAAGGAATCGTTTATCAGCCAGAGGCTCTTGTCCGGCCTTAACAACAGGCCGCGCAATGGATTCCACGGCTTATATCAGGGATCTTACTACGGATACGGCTCGTTGTCATTGGATGGGAGCAGGGTCCTGCCCACCAATGAAACGCAATCGACATGGGGCTATACAAGCATCTCCACCGATACATCCAAATCGGCCGAGATAAGGCAATACTTCCTTGAGCTTGAGCTGATGGAGTCGAAATAGCTTTCGGTTCAAATATGTTGGAACGAATTGACCGATCCTCATGTTTCCCGCTTTGATGGATCATTACAGCTAAAATTACCTGGCAATTCAACAAGATCGACGGTTGCAGGGAGCGGATCTGCGAATGATCCGGGAAATCCTCGTCATTTTCCGAAATTAGATTGTTGTCTCGCAGTCTTGGTTTTTTGGCTTGATAATCAATTCCCGCGCCGATATATTACCCTCGTATATAGCGGGGGCGCTTTTTTTATATGTGGGTAATTTTAATTCTCGTCTTAGCAATCGTCCTCTACGGCTTTTGGGAATTCCGCAGTCATCAGTTTCATTTAAAACTGCTCAAGACCAGGGTGCATGTCAACGGGACAAGAGGGAAATCATCTGTAACCCGCCTCATCACCGGCGGGCTTCGCGGCGGCGGCTACCAGGTCTTCGGCAAAACTACTGGAACTAAACCGCGAATGCTATTTGTTGACGGAAGTGAGGTTCCGGTGCTGCGGCTCGGCAAGCCCAACATCATAGAGCAGAAGAAGATAGTGGCCGAGGCGGCCCGCCAAAAAGCCGAAATTTTCGTCACCGAATGCATGGGAGTACAACCCCGTTTGCAGGAGATTCTCGAGGATCAATTCATACGTTCCCAAATCGGCGTCATCACCAATGTCCGGGGCGACCATCTCGATGAAATGGGGCCGACTATGGAACACGTGGCTGCCTCCCTGGCCAACACCATCCCTTATGAAGGCCATCTGTTCACCGCCGAGAAAACGCATTTTGATATCCTCGAGGCTCGAGCCAGGATGAGGCATACCACCATTCATCAGGTCGATGGTTCCTGCATTCGCGATGGCGACATGAGAGGCTTCGCTTATCTCGAACACAAAGATAACGTCGCCGTAGCCCTGGCGGTCTGCCAGCACCTCGGGGTGAGCCGCGAGGATGCTTTCAGGGGCATGCTGCAGGCCAATCCCGATCCGGGAGTTTTACGCAGGTTCAAAATCGAGACCCAATCCAAGACGATTGAATTCGTCAACGCCTTCGCGGCCAACGACCCCGACAGCTATAAGCTGATTTGGGAGATGCTTAAAATTCATCACGAGCCCGGGAAATCTCTGATCGTTCTGGTCAACTCCCGCAAAGATCGGATTCAGAGGGCCGAACAACTCGGGGAGTTCATAGCCTCGGATCTCGACGCCGACTACTTCATCGTGAGCGGCGAATATACTCATGCCCTGGTTGCCAGGGCGATCGCCTGCGGCCTGCCCCACAATAAGATATCCGATTTGGGGGGGCGGCCGCTCGAGGCCATCTTCAACAGCATACTCAACCTGACATTGGAGAAATCGCTGGTATTGGGCATTGGGAATATCGTGGGATTCGGCGAGCAAATCGTGAGTTATTTCAAGGAGAGAGGGACCGAGATTGTTTGAGTTATTCATGATGCAGGCCATCGGTCTGGGGTTGGTAGTCAGCATAATTTTCTCCGAGACTCTGGGGCTGGCCGCGGGCGGCATGGTGGTACCGGGCTATATGGCTATGATGTTTCACGAACCGTCGCGAATTGCGGGAACGATTTTAGTCAGCATCTTCACTTTCCTGCTTATCAAATTACTTTCGAATTACATGTTTATCTATGGTCGTCGCCGGACTGTTCTGGTCATCCTCATCGGCTTTCTGGTTGGCTGGTTGTCGCGCGAATTCTTTATATTCAATATATCGGAGGGCCAATCCCTCGAATTCCAGGCCGTCGGCTTTATCATTCCGGGCTTGATTGCCAACTGGATGGAAAGGCAGGGGGTTGTTCAAACCCTCAGCACGATGATAGTGGCGGCGGTTCTGGTGCGCCTGCTTCTCATGATTTTCACCGGCGGGAGAGTGATTGAGTGAGGCCCCGTGCCGTAAACCCATCGACAAGGCTTCTGGTGGCGCTGGCCATCATATCAATCCTGATATTCTTCCTGGCCGAGGGCACCCGCACTCAAAAGCAGGCTCCCTATTGGGATTCGAAGGTCCGCGCCGCGACTCTGGCGCAACGGTGCCAGGACGCCATCAGGCAGGAGATGAAGCGCCGCGGAATCGCCATAGATTTCGAAAATGATCCCAACGGCTCGGGGCTGATTGGCGAGCAAAATACTCTCATTACCACCGACCTGGGCGAACTGCGAAGCAAGCTTATCGCCACCAATCCTAATTTCGCGGCGGTCCTGATTCAGATGTTCAACGAATGCGGTCTGAGAAACGGCGACAGGATCGCTGTTGGCCTGACCGGATCGTTGCCGGGAGCCAACGTGGCGCTATATGGCGCCTGCGAGATCATGGGCATCACGCCGATCGTGATTTCCTCCGAGGGATCCTCGACATGGGGCGCCAATCACCCCGAATTCACCTGGCTCGACATGGAAAAAACCCTGTTCGATTCCAAGCTAATCAGGCACCGTTCGGTGGCCGCCTCTCTGGGCGGCGGCTCCGATAATGGCAGAGGTTTGTCGCTGACCGGCCGCCAGTTGCTCCTGGATGCCGTCAAGCGTAATGGCGTGGAGTTGATTTTCACCGGCAACCTCGAAAACATCATTGAGGCCGGCGGCTCCCTGCACGAAAATATCGAGCGCCGCATGGAGATTTACGACAGGCACAGCAAGGGACAATCTTATAAAGCCTACGTCAATATCGGAGGCGGTTTGGCCTCGCTGGGATCGTCTCAGAACGGCAAGCTGATCCCCTCCGGAGTCAATTTCTACCTGCACAATATGAATTTCCCCGCCAGAGGGGTCATAAATATCATGGCCGATCGCAGGATACCGGTCATCCACATTCTCAGGCTGACCGATATCGCCCAGGAATACGGCCTGCCGCTGGAAATCACACCGTCGCCGGTCGTGGGCGAGGACCCGGTGTTTTACAGGGACGAGTATTCGATATCCTCGACCATAATTTACACCCTTCTTCTGGTGATCATCGTGGTGGCGTTTATCAGAATCGATATAAAATACTATATTAAAAGACAAACCAAAATCCTATTTCCTCCGAGAAGGGAAGACGACTGGGAGCTATAAAATGAAAAGAGCAGGATTGTTCCTATTGGCTTTTTCTGTGCTGTTGTCCGGAATTGCATTTGGCGCCAAGGCTAAATATCGGGTCTTCAGGCCATCCGGGGCGGCCGAAAGCGTATTTCTAAAATCGGGCGAACAGCAGTTTAAATACTTCGCTGTCAAGAAGGGCTCTTCTTTCGGATTCGAGGCTGTCGGGCCGACCAAAATTAAAATCCGCACCCGGGCCGAGCTTTTGCCCGGGGTTAAGGAAGGCGATTATGAAATACAGGTTTGGGAGGGCGATAAGCTTGTGACGGGGAGGAAGGCCAAGACCCGAGCCTCGGCCCTGTCGCTCAATTCGCAGATAGAGAAAATTGGAATTGCCCGGACCGTAATCATCAAAGTTCCCAAAGGCAAGCACAGCTACCGGCTCTGGATAACGTCCGACAAGTACAACACCTTCTATGCCCGCTTCTACCAGGAAAAAAGGAAGATCAAAAAGGCGGAGTATAGCACTTACACCCCCAGCGACTATAAAAAACAGGTCACGCTGGCGACCGGCAAACACGACATTTCCTATTACCTGGTAGATAACAACGGCGGGGTGACACTTACGGTCGTTGGTCCCACCAAGCTCCGCATCTACTGCCGGGCCAATTTCAGCCAGGATATAAAAGGGAACGCCAAATTTTCGCTGGGGCTGTTCGAAAAAAATGTCGAGGCCGCCAAGTTCGCGGGCGTGGCAAAGCTGGCCCAGGATCTGAACTTTAAGGAAATTGGCGATATTGTGCCCTCCAGGCTTCATACGTTCATTTTCGATGTTCCCGAGGGAAGGCATCAATACGAGGTGCGGAAAATCAACTCGGCCTCGCCAAACCTCGCCGTGAGATTCAAGATAAGAAAAGTCGGGCTGGGAATGGTTCAATGATGGCGACCCCTCACAGGCATACATTCAAAATAGCAGTGGCGGCATTCGTCTCGATAGCCGTGCTGTTTGCTGCGGCGGTCGATGCCAAACCCAGGAAGAAAAAAACGCAGCAAAATCCTGCTGCCGAGCGCTCCGTCGTTCTTGATGTTGGCCTGAGCATTACTTATGATGACAACATCATCAATTACTCCGATGCCGATCTCGACCTGTTCGATAGCAGCGGGGCCCAGGGCAAGTTTTCCATCAAGTCGAAGGACGATTGGATCATCGTTCCCCGCATCAACCCCAGGTTTACTGGCAAGTTTCTCGCCGGCCGGCCGGGATGGTTAGATCTCGGATTCGGCTATTTCGCCTACGCCTCAAACGACGTTCGCCGCTATAGCCGAATATCCTTAAGCGCCAGGCAATATTTCACCTCCCGGCTTTACGGCGAGGCCTCCTATGCCTTTATCCCGAGCTACTATTATCGCAATTATCAGGTCGGAACCGATGATCTCGGGGCCGCTATCTATGCCGAGGCCAAGTTTGCCAAGCACATGATCTCGGCCGAGACCGGCTACGAATTAACCAGGACATTGACTGCAACGGCAGCCTACAAATTCCAACATAAGTCATATAATTCGGAGTTTGAATTTCGCGATCTGGATGGGCATGGGTTCGAGCTTGGGGGTACGTGGCGCCCGGCCAAGCCGATCGGATTCTGGGCTGCATACGGATTCGAGAGAGCGTCCGCCAAAGGCGCCGATATGGCCGACAGCGTCCTGGATGTGTCTTATGATTCCTGGGATATGTTGTCGGGGGCCAGGCATTATATGAGCATCCTCGACGCGATACGCCCGGAGTTGTCCGCATCCTTCGAGATTCGGAATATCAAATATCAGAATGATCGGTTGCCCCAGATATATTACTTCGGCCGCGAGGATTTCAATTACTATGCCAAAGCCGGATTATCCGGCAGACTTCCTTATCGGGTAAGGGGCACAGTCGAATACGCCTTCGTTCAGAAAAAGGCCGAATTGCCCGATATTTATCCCGATCCCGGCCGGGTTTCGCAGACAACCGCTGAATTAGAGAGGAAGATAAACTACAAGTCCAATTCCATTACCATCAGGTTCACCAGGCGATTTTAGACAAGCCCTGCAAGTCTTTGAGGGCGGGACTGTTGTGATTTTCCCGGCATTCATAGAAAACCCCTCATATTTAATATTCCCCGAGCCGAAACGAGGTTGTTAATTTTGGCCATATCCTGCCGATTTAAATTATAGGCGACCATGTATCGGAGTCTGCGCGCTCTTCGTGTCTCGAAATAGGGGAATTGCTTGGGAAATATGGATAAAAAATCGGTGTTAGTGGTCGATGATGACCCACAAATAATCACGGCGCTTGGCGAATGCCTGGGCAATTTCGACTATAGCATGCAGGTGGCCACCAACGGGGCTGAGGCTCTTATCAAAGCAGCCGATCCCGATTTATCGCTGGTCATGCTCGATGTCAACCTGCCGGATTATTCCGGGCTCGAATTGCTCAACAAGATAAAGGAAAAGAACGCCAACCTGCCTGTCATAATCATGACCGGTTTTGTTTCCACCGAGGCCGCCATCGAGGCTATGAAACTTGGCGCCTACGAATTTGTCACCAAACCCTTCAATCTCGACAAGATCTCCACGCTCGTAAACCGCGTCATGAAGAAGTCGAGCCACCTGCGCGGCCTGGAGACATTCTCCCGCGAGCCCGGCATCATTCCCGGCGATATCATCGGCCGCTCATCCGAGGTGGTCGAGATCGCCAAGATCATAGGTCAGGTGGCCGCCACCGATGCCGCTGTACTCATCTCGGGCGAATCAGGCACCGGCAAGGAGTTGGTGGCTCGTTCGATATATAAAAATTCGCTTCGCAAGGATAAGCCGTTTCTGTCGGTCAATTGCGCCGCCCTGCCGGAGACCCTGCTCGAATCCGAGTTGTTCGGGCATGAGAAAGGCTCATTCACCGGTGCCTATACCCGGAAACTGGGTAAATTCGAGGTTTGCAGCGGGGGCACCATTCTCCTCGATGAAATCGCCGATATGTCGCCCCTTACCCAGTCGAAAGTCCTGCGCGTACTTCAAGAACAAGAGTTCGAGCGGGTCGGCGGCACTGAGACAATTAAGGTCGATGTTCGCATGATCGCCGCCACCAACAAGTCGCTCGTGAATCTCATCAAAGAGGGAAAATTCCGGGTTGATCTCTACTATAGGCTTAA
This sequence comes from candidate division Zixibacteria bacterium RBG_16_53_22, assembly GCA_001775395.1. Lineage (GTDB taxonomy): Bacteria > Zixibacteria > MSB-5A5 > UBA10806 > UBA10806 > UBA10806. Next base: position 35,912 of record MEWP01000047.1, read on the forward strand.
AGTCGTATCCATCTATCTTCCCCCTTTAAGAGAGAGACGCTCGGATATTCCTCTTCTCATCGACCACTTTATTCAGGTCTATTCGAAGGAAACCGGAAAGATAATCACCAATATCTCCAAGGCCGCTCTCGATGGGCTGCTCAAATACTCCTGGCCGGGTAATGTCAGGGAGCTCGAGAACAATATCCATACAGCGGTTGTGATGGCCAAAGGCGATATCCTTCTGCCCGAGGAATTCCCCGTTCTCTCGGAACATCGCGAGACAGTCAGAATCGACCTGGAGCAGATCGAGGCCGATTATGCCAGGATGTTTTCCGAGGTCCTGACCCCGAATTTCGAGAAAATTATGAGCATATCCGGAAGTCATATTTATCACCACCTTCAATCCGGTTTCGAGAAGGCCTTGATTTCTGCGGTCCTGCGCTTCACAAGTTCCAATCAGGTCAAGGCGTCGGAACTCTTAGGTATCTCACGAAACACGCTTCGCGACCGTATCAGCAAGTACGGCCTTTATTAACTGCCGGGGGGTCCCGTATGCTCCGCATCAGCGGCCGGCCCCGCCATTGCGGCTCCCCCCTGAAAGGGGGGAGGGCAATCGCCGTTTCGAATCGGCAATGGTTACCCATCATGCCTATATTACTTGTCGGGCATTGTGCCATTTGCAGCCTGGCGATTGCTGCCCATATGGGCCGCAATGGCGGGGCCGGCGCTCTTAGGTGTTGACTGCATGGAACCTTCCTTTTATAATGGCCGCATGAAATACTTGATAACGGCACTTATGTTCCTGATTCTGGCCCCTATCGGCAACAGCCAGACGGTGGCGCCGGCTCCATTCCAGGCCCTCGATTCCCTTCAACGTGCCATCGACATGAGCTTATCGTCGCTCAAGATGCATCGCGGCGATCTGACTTTCAGGGGCGATTACCTCGAGGAAGACCCCTACCGTTTGCCGATTGTCGACACCTACATGAAGGAACCCCTCAAGATCATCGATTTTGCAGATTCCGTCCTGACTTTCGAAAGACTGACTGAGTTCAAAATCAGAAGCCTCCTGGGCAATAAGAGCTCCGAGGTCAAGCGTGCCCCGAATTCCAAATCAGCCGAAAGAGACAGTCGGCTGTTCGAGCGGGCGGATACTCTTCTCGGCCGGGATGTCTCCTCTCTTCTGAAGGGTCTGCTTTATCTGGCCCGGGGCGTGGACCCCGACAACTGGCCGGGCTTCTCCGGTTATTCCAGGTTCCAGAGGGATTCTCTGGTCGAGGGTTTTACGCTGCTGCTTGAGGAAAATGTTGAGGACGAATTCAAGACTATCTATCAGCTCGATAGTATCGCGCAATACGAGGACCGCTGGGCTGAGCGGCTTGTTAAATTGACTGAGAACAGCCGCGGCCGCGGGAAAATAGTCGATGAATTTATCAGCCTGCTCGATTCCTCTCTTGCCAGGCCGCCGATGGTTCCCGCCAAGGCCCGCAATTATTCCCTGATTACCGATTATGGCGATATTGTCATCGGCGATACCTCCGCCAATACATACCAGGGTGACTTCTTTATCATTATCGATCCCGGCGGTGACGATACTTATAACCTCAAATTCACGGGGGTCGGTCACCAGATATATATAATCGATTTGTCCGGCCATGACTCATACTCGTTTCCCAAAGGCCGGATCAGCCCCCTATTTTTCGGCGGCAGCATGATAGTCGATTTCAAGGGTGATGATTGCTATACCGGCGGCTCATACTCTTTGGGAGCCGGGCTGTTCGGGGTCAGCGTGCTCTGGGATAAGGCCGGTAACGACCGTTATTACGGGGATGCATTCACCCAGGGCGCCGGTTGTTTTGGTGTCGGCATATTGCGGGACGACTCCGGCAACGATTCCTACCAGGCGGCGCTGTTCGCACAAGGTTTCGGCTTTGTCGACGGGGTCGGAATCCTGTGGGACTTTGCCGGCAATGATACTTATATCGCCGGTGGCCGATATAAAGATATCCTTCGCTACAAGGATCACTATTTATCGCTGTCGCAGGGTTTTGCGTACGGCATTAGGCCCAAAATGTCGGGAGGAATTGGCCTGCTCGTCGACAAAGCCGGTAATGACGCTTACATTTCGGATATTTTCGGCCAGGGATCATCATATTGGTACGGCCTGGGAGTCCTGTCCGACAGCGCCGGCAACGACCAATATGTCTCATTCCAATACGCGCAGGGCGCCGCCACACACATGACCGTAGGCATCTTATTCGAAGCCGCTGGAGATGATGTCTACTCGGCCAAAGGCGTTTCTCAGGGATGCGGCCATGACCGCGCCGCCGGATTGCTCGTCGATCTGGACGGCAACGATTCTTACAACGCATATGACTTATCCCAGGCAGCCGGGTCGGCCAACGGCCTCGGATTCCTGGCCGATATCAGGGGCGTTGACGCCTATGTCGTCCGGTCCGATCAAAACACTCGAGGGTTCGGCCAGCCGAGACGTGACTATGGCTCCATTGGCATTTTCATCGATTTGAGCGGTCGCGATGGCTACGCCGGTGGTGTTGGGCATGATTCAACCTGGTGGAGCGATTCAAAGTGGGGAGTAGGGATAGATCAATGATACACTTTGCCGCATTATTTTCCATCCTGCTGATTTCCACGGCCGCCGCGCAAACCGGAGCCGATTCCATCAATGTCGCAGTCGATTCCCTTTTCGTGCGAGCTTCGAGCATCAACGTCTATTACTTCGAACTCGTGCAGCCCTCCAAAGAAGCTCTCGGCAAGATGGGCGCCGGCGCCGTTCCACGCCTCGTCGAAAAGATGAGAACACAGGACGCCCGTGAAATGCAGGCCCTGGAGGATGTTTTCAAGCTTATTGGTCCGCCGGCCGTGCCGCAGTTGGTCGATGTTTTAGGTTCCGAAAATGTATACCGGCGGCGGCTTGCGGCGCGGATACTCGGCGAGCTCAAAGACTCAAGCTCGGTCGAGGGCCTTCTCAAATATACCAATGACGACGACTTCCGAATGAGGGGCGGAGTCATTTCCGCTCTGGGCAAGGTCGGCCACAAACGCGCCATTCCCAAAATGCGCGAGGCCTTGCGCGACCAGGACTATCTCGTCCGCACCTCGGCCGCGGTGGCTCTCTCTAATTTCAAAGACTCCAGCAACGTCATACCTCTGATCAAGGCCCTTTCCGACAAATACTATGGAGTCCGCTATTCGGCCGCCCTGGCGCTCTCCAATATCGGAAAACCGGCTGTCAGGCCCATCGTCGATGCCCTCAAGGTGCCGGGAGACACGCTATCTTATTACCAACTTATCGAAATCGCCGGGAATCTCGCCGATCCCAGGTTTCTGGAACCGCTCGTCAAAATTGTCAATTCCGGCGACCCTTTCGCCCGGGCGTTCGCCGCCGAGGCCCTCGGGAAACTCGGGTCCGAGGCTGCCATGAAGGCCCTTCAGGATCGCTATGAGATCGAAACGCATCCGCTGGTCATATCCAAAATTGAGGCCGTGGTGTTGAATTAATATGGATCTCGAGCGTCGTCTGTATGAAGCTTTGAGGCGGCATCTCGAAAACCCCCTTTCACCTAAACCCGACCTTTTCAAGATTCCACCCACCGGCTCTATCAAGGAAACCCCCCACGGCCAAATCTGGATGGTGGAAACATCCTATGACCTCGGTTATCTTCACGGACGAGTCGAGCTTTTACAGAGTATCTATTCTGATTCGCTTGAGATACTGGATCCCTGCTGTTTCAGAGACAGGTTCGATTTCCACAGCGCGGCCGTTGTCGACACGGAAACCACCGGACTGGCCGGCGGCACCGGAACATATCCATTCATTATCGGTATCGGCAAATGGATAGGCGAGCAATTCGTCGTCCGCCAGTACATACTTCGGGATTTCTTTGAGGAGCCGGCGCAACTGGCCGCTTTCGCATCGGACCTTGATGGTACCGGTTCGATTCTTACCTATAACGGCAAGACATTCGATTTGCCGCTTCTGCGAACGCGCTTCCGTATCAACCGCATGGAGATGCCTTTTGCCAATCATGTCCATCTCGATTTCATGCATTCCTGCCGCAAACTTTACAAGCGGCATTTCCCCAACCTCAACCTGACTTTCCTCGAGGAAAAACTCCTTGGGTTTGAGCGCTCCGAGGATGTGCCTCGTCACCTGATTCCGCGCATTTATTTCGACTATCTCCAGCATCGGGATGATGACGTCCTTTTGCCGATCTTAAACCACAACCGCGACGATATCGTCGGGCTCTACCTCCTGGCCCAGGAGACGCTTCATAGAGTCGATTTGGCCCTGGCCAACGCCTGCCAGGATGACCTCTTGCTCCTGGCCCTGGGACATATCTATTATCGCTCCGGCAACACGCAAAGGACACTCGACTTGCTTTCCAACGTGAAGCCCCAATTCGCAAGCGATGAGGCTATCAATGAATTTTATCTGCTTCGGTGTCGCGCGGCCAAGAAACTCAGGGATTGGGAGATCGCGACCTCGATCTGGGAACAGATGCTTAAAATCGGACGGTTCGGTCATTACCCCCACGTTGAACTGGCCAAACATTATGAACATCGCCTGAAGGATTTAAAAACGGCGCTCAAACTCACTAACCTGGCGCTGCGCACCATGGAATTCGAACGCCAATTCATCTCCGACGCCAGATACCGAAGCTTAACTGAATCTCTCCGGCGCCGTCAATCACGATTGCTAAGGAAATGCGGGATATCTTAAAGGCTTAGTTACCATTTGGGCGGCAGACGTCTGGCTTTGGAGCAGTATGGCCTCGTCTGCCCTTACCTAATCTCCTGAGTGGTGTCAGGTCTGAAGGCCTGGCACTCTTCTTCATTCCTTATCTCCCCGGTGAATAATCCGGGCAATGCAGAATTTCGGGCCCGCCTTTGAAATAATTCACCATATAAAGCACGTCGATCCCGTTGACACTGCAGTCGCCGTTGGCATCGGCCGCTACGTAGAATCGGCCTTGCCCGATATCGCATGAATCGGGCGGTGGTGAGCCTATCCCCTTGAGATAGGCCACGAAGAAGGTAACATCGATACCGTTCACCCATCCGTTGCCGTTGACATCGCCGGGAATATAATCGCACGGCGGCGCGAACAGCTCACTCATCACCCGCCCCGCCGAAAGCGGCGCGGAGAATCCCAGAAGTTCTCCGGCCGTCCTGGCGATATCTCGTATTGATGCTCTTGGCGCGCCCAGCCTCACGCCTCGCTTGAAATCCGGACCGATCGCGAACATCATGACATGCCGGCATCCCAAGCAGCTATCGCCATGTCCTTGGAATCCTCCGTGCGCGTCGTCGTGACGGCCATGGTCATTGGTGACAAGCATTGTCGTCTTGTCAGCCATGACTGTATCGTTTTGGATAATATTCCATAGCTCATTGGTTAGCGAATCGGCCTGCCTGATTTCGGCGATATAATCGGCCCAGATTCCACTGTGTCCAGCATGGTCGGTGTCAGGTAAATAGATGTAGCTTACGACTGGATGATCCCGTTCTAAAACCACCCGTGCCGAATCGAAATCGACTTGATTGTTATCGTCGGAAATGGCTGGCTGCACGAACCGTGGCCAGTAGGCCGGGCCGTAGCCCGGATAAAACGAGGGCAGCCAGGTGCCGGACCCATAGTCGGGCGTAATGTAGATTGCCTTGTTCTGTGGCAGGGCGAGGTCGTGCCGGGCATATTCCCAGAATGTCGGCCAGCGGCTGAATTCGACATTGTTACCCTGATAGACCGTATCCTGAAGCACATGAAAACGCCCCATCCACGTTCCCGGGATACCATACCGCGTTGTGGTTATGCTGTCATTGAACGCCGAATCATGCACCACCGCATATTCGGCCAGCGCGGTCAGACGCGGGCAATAGATGCCAGTGGTGTCGCCCAGCGATTCCGTGTATCGCACCCCATCGATCAGTACCACAACCACATGCTCGGTGCGGTAGGCGGAGGCATAAGCCGCCATTTGGCACACTAAAATGGCAACGAACAGCGGAATGAATATTAATTTTCTAACTTGTCCCATACCCGCTATGAAAATAAGCCCGTATTCCTGATTAAACAAGCGAGTAATTTTTAGGAAAACAGATTACCTACCGGCCTGACAAGGCGATAACGTGATTTCGATCCCCTCGATCACTTGGCCCGGGCCCACGATGATGATATCGCCCTGGTCCCGCATCCCGTTTCCATTGGCGTCGTAGAATCCCCAGCCCTCGCCGCTATCCGGAATCCAGGAGTCGTCGGCGTCGAGATCGTCGTGCGCGTGGATGCCGATGGCCCGGGGTCCTTGCACGTTCGATATCAACAATTCGAATTTGCTGTTCGAAAAATGGCCGAGATTCCGGGAGAAGGGGATGAAATCCGTCAGATTATCCAGCGAGTCGGCATAAACATACATACGATCTGACAGGGCGTGGCCGGGCCACGAAATTGTCCCCTTGATGAGGGCGTACGGTGGCGTCGCGCCCGACGGGCAGCGAGCCTGCGGCAGAAATCCCGGCCCGCCCTTGAAATAGCCCACCATGTAGGTGATGTCGACCCCGCTGAACGATTGTGAAGCGTTTACGTCGCCGGCGATATAATACCATTCGGAGGTGTCGCAGTAGCATGGGTAGGCCGGCGGGCCGCCCAAGCCTTTCAAAAAGGCCACGCCCTTAACGATGTCAATGCCATTAACCTGAATATTCCCGTTTAGATCGCCGGCGATATAATGGCAGCGTCCGGCCCCAGCGTCGTCGTCGATAAAAATCGAATAAAACGCATAAGGTGCCTCGCTCGGAAAGTAATAGAATATCCCGAGGCTGTCGATCGCCATAATGTAAAAATCTATACGTGCGTTGTCAGGGAATGGCCCGATTACGCGGAAATACTCATCGGGGGGAGAAAGTTGCATCGGGGTTTCAACTAAGCTATCTCCGGCCAAATAACGGAGGCGAACGGATTCGACGTCTCCTGTGATGCGAACCCTGATATCGATGCTATCTTGGGAGGTGGGATAGGGCGGATTCACGCGGACCTCCCCAAACGCCAACGAGCCCTGCAGGCGAATGTCCCTCAAATATCGCGGCAAAAGAAGGAAATGCCCCGAGGACTGGGCGACGATTCCCTGAATAAAATCGAATGTCGTACCCGAGGCGGGAACGAATGAGTTGGGTATCGAATCGGACGTTTCCTTGATGATGCAATGCCCGGTGTTATCGTGGCAGAACCAGAAACTGGTGACCGCATATCGCACGGTGGAATCGACCGTGAGGTTGTTGATTCGCGCGAAAACGCTTTCGTACCGCTCGGCCAGCGAGTCGCTGCCGCCGGCCGAATCGATATCGGCCGCGGTGATCGTCAACGGTTCGAGGGCGGAAACCGACGATCTCACCTCAATCGCATCCGGCCAGGTCGCGATGCTGGTCATGCCGTTGTCCATTATCGTGCCCTGACAAATCACGGAATCACCCGGGACTAGATACGGAAAACCGACACCGTCAGCGCTATAAACGTTGATTCCCGAAAATATCCCCCCGCCGGGATCTTCCATGTAGAACGTGACCCCCGCGCCAGTATAATATACCCCAATGCCGGCTGTGACCACCCCGCCCGTGACGACCGCCTGGCCGTCGTATGGCGAGATGTCGCCCCCCGGCGGGACCTCCTGAATTTGGCGTATGGTCAGCGTATCTTGAGCGGATGCCAATTTGGCAAAGGTGAAAAGGATGAGCAACAACAACCACCCGAGCCGTCTCATAAGCTCCTCCGGCCGTTAGCGGTCCGTTCTAAAGTCTAATTTCTATATCGATAATAGATTATTGCATCCTTCTAATAAAGTCAACACGTAAATAGCCCGACCATTCGCCAGCCGAATGGCCGTGGCGCATGTGCTGGATTGCCCAATTTGCTGTTGACAATGCAGGCCCCATTTGTAAATTATTGTTCTCTAATGAAATATAGTGCACCGGAAAATTGGGCGGCAGACTTCCTCGTCTGCGCCTTGGATGCCACAGATGATGAGGACGGAAGATGAAGGACCTTAAGCCTGAAGATATCAAAGTAATTCTGGCCACCGATTGCGGCTCGACCACGACCAAAGCCATCCTGATTGAATACCATGACGGCGAATACCGCCTGATCGTCCGCGGCGAGGCCCCCACCACGGTCGAGGCTCCCTTCGAGGACGTCACCATGGGCGTCCTCAACGCCATCGCCGAGGTGGAGGAACTTTCCGGACGCAAGATACTCGATGAGCATGACAAGATCATTAACCCTCGTCGCGATGAAAACGGCAAGAAGATCGGCACCGATATATATGTCTCAACATCGTCAGCCGGCGGCGGCCTGCAGATGATGGTGGCCGGCGTGGTTCGCTCCATGACCGCCGAATCGGCCGAACGCGCCGCCCTGGGAGCCGGCGCCATCGTCATGGACGTTATCGCCTCGAACGACAAGCGCCTGCCGCACCAGCAGATCGAGCGCATCCGGCACCTCCGCCCCGACATGATTCTCCTTTCCGGCGGTATCGATGGCGGTACTACCACGCACGTGGTGGAGCTGGCCGAACTTATCGCGGCCGCCGATCCCCGGCCGCGTCTCGGCTCGGGTTACAAGCTTCCGATTATCTATGCCGGCAATAAGGAGGCTCGTGGCGCGATCAAAGAGTCGCTTGAAAAGAAGGTCGATCTCGACATTGTCGATAATCTTCGCCCCGTGCTCGAACGCGAGAACCTGCTCCCCGCTCGCGAAAAGATCCACGACCTCTTCATGGAACATGTCATGGCCCAGGCGCCGGGCTACCGCCACCTGATGGAATGGACCGATGCCCCCATCATGCCGACCCCGGGCGCAGTTGGCCTCATCATCAAGCGCGTGGCCGATGAGATGAAGATCGAGGCCGTCGGTGTCGATATCGGCGGCGCCACCACCGACGTTTTCTCGGTGTTCCGCCCCGAGGGCAAACCGGAGGGCGTCTTCAACCGCACCGTCTCGGCCAACCTCGGCATGAGCTATTCGGTTTCCAACGTCTTTGCCGAGGCCACCCTGCCCAACGTCATGCGCTGGGTACCGTTCGACATGGACGAGCGTGACCTGCGTAACCGCGTCAAGAATAAAATGATCCGTCCCACAACTATCCCGCAGATGCTCGAGGAGCTTATTTTTGAGCAGGCCATCGCCAAGGAGGCCCTGCGGCTGGCTTTCATCCAGCATAAATCGTTCGCCACCGAGCTTAAGGGTGTCCAGCAGCAGCGTACTATCGCCGATGCTTTTGACCAGGGCGCTTCCGGCGGTACGATTGTCAACATGATGACGCTCGATATCCTGATCGGCTCGGGCGGCG
>MEWP01000047.1:45267-59632 GCA_001775395.1 candidate division Zixibacteria bacterium RBG_16_53_22
CACGCTCCGCGCCGCCAGCAAGCGGCCTTAATGATGATAGATGCCTTCCAGCCGGAGGGCGTGACGCGCCTGGCCGTCGATTCCATCTTCATGATGCCTCAGCTTGGTGTGCTCACCGCGGTCCACCCCAAGGCGGCCACCGAGGTTTTCAACAAGGACTGCCTTATTCACCTCGGCTGTTGCGTGGCCCCGGCCGGCGAGGGCGCCAAAGAGGGCCGGGAGCTGATGGATTACAGGATCGAATTCCCCGGCGGCAAAGTCGAATCGGGCAAGCTCCTGTTTGGCCAGATGAAGAAATTCGAGCTCGGCATCGGCCCCGACAGCCTGCCCCTAAAGGCCAGGGCGACCCTCAATCCCGCCCGTGGTTACGATTTGGGCCGTGGCAAGGGCACTCCCGTGACTGCCGATCTCTCCGGTGGTGTGGTCGGCATCATCCTCGATGGGCGTGGGCGGCCATTCGACCTGCCCACGGATGCCAAAACGCGTGTCGCCAAGCTCAAAGAGTGGATGCTGGAACTCGACATCTACCCCAAAGAAGGCTTAGAGCACACGCAGAAACAGTATTAAGGCGAAATCAGAAGCCGGGACCAGCAACCCCTGACGGTATTTCCCTTGGGCGGCAGACGCCCCCGTCTGCCCCGGATTTTTTATCCGTGCGGTCAGGTCCCCGAACCTGACCGCATATTTCCATTTGATTCAGGACGGAAGCGTTTTTTCAGCTTAATGCCGAGGCACCTAAGATTCTGAATCTCGAAGGCAAAGTCCAATAGGTCGACAATCGCGACTAAATGAGAAAGTGCAGATCATGAAGAAGGATTTTACTCAGGTATACCAATTCAAGATAAGCCTTCTGAACATTAAACCTCTTATCTGGCGACGAATCCAAGTACCTGAAAATTATACCTTTTGGGATTTACACGTAGCGATTCAAAATGCGATGGGATGGGTAGGCTATCATCTGCATCAATTTACGTTGCTTGATCCCCTTACCAAGGACAGAATCTTCGTTGCTGACCCTGATGAAGAATTCACCAGCGACCTCATGGTTATTCCCGAGCGTAATACGCCGGTCATCAAGTGGTTTTCAGCCGGGCGAAAATCCGCGACTTATGAGTATGATTTCGGCGATGGTTGGGAGCACAAGATTACATTTGAAAAGATATTGCCTCGAGAAAAGGGATTAAAATACCCACGCTGTATCGCGGGTGCTCGCGCCTGCCCTCCCGAAGATTGCGGAGGCCCATGGAACTATCAAGACATATGCGCTGGCAAAAGCGAGACCACACTTGCCGATTACAATGATTTTGACCCAGAGCATTTTGATGTAACCGAAATTGAATTTGATGATCCCGCAAAGTATTCTGACCTGGCATGGTAGATACGGTACTGGGTTAGCGCATTAAGGTCCCTATTCAGAAATTAAGATTTCCCTTGGGCGGCAGACGCACCCGTCTGCCCCGGATATTTTGCTCACCAGCATCGAGGGCATTCGCCCGACATCTCGTCAGAGTCGAGTCTTTGCGACCTGACGCTTTTCATCCCTGTCCTCCCAAATTCTGGATGTCGATCCTGCGACTCGCGACCGCGAAAAAGCCTTGCCATACACATAAAATTGCCATATTTTGTGTATAGGAGACATAGGAGGTTTTATGATGCACAGGACAAATGTCGAACTTGACGAAAAGCTTATGAGTGAAGCTATTAGACTTACGGGCATGACGACAAAGAAGGAAGTCGTTAATTATGCCCTCAGCGAACTGGTGCGCAAGAAAAAAAGAAAGGGAATTCTCAAGCTTGAGGGCAAGGTGCTATGGACCGGTAACCTTAATGAGATGAGGAAAATGCGGGGTACGAATAAGGACAGTTAATAACCGTCTGCAATTCGGAAATAAGAGGAAAGCATGATACTAGTTGATACCAGTGTTTGGATCGATTTCTTAATCGGTGCAAGTTCCCCGCAAAGGGCGTTGCTGCATGACATGATCGAGGAGGAAGAAGAAATAGCAATATGTGAAATAATACTTGCTGAATGCTTGCAAGGCATCAGAAATGATACCAAATTTGAAATTTTAAAAACATACCTTCTGGAATTCCCGATTTATAAGCCCAAAGGCATTGAGACTTACATTAGCGCCGCCCGAATTTATCGGAAATGCAGAAAAAAGGGCAAGACAGTCAGAAGGACGATTGATTGCATTATTGCCGCCATCTGCCTTGAAAATGATTTGGCTCTTCTTCATAAGGATAGTGACTTCGATATAATCGCCCAATCCACAGGACTGAAAGTATTAAAGGCGAACTAATCCAAGAGCTTTCGGCAAAAGGCTTGATGTTCCATTCCATGTAATGTGCTTATTAGCGATAAAAGATAGCCGTATATAATCTCCGGCTTCTGAATGACCCCTGAGATTATATTTGATCGCAAAGGCAGGATTATGAAATAGAAATCTCCCGGCAAAACACGCATAACCAAATTGAAATTTCCGAGCTCAATGAGGGATTTCTCTCAGGCCTATCAGTTTAAAATCGCATTGAAAGATATAAATCCACTTATTTGGCGACGAATCCAGGTGCCGGGAAATTACACATTCTGGGATTTGCATGTCGCCATTCAGAACGCCATGGGATGGAGCGGCTACCATCTGCACCAATTTACATTACTCGACCCGCTCACCAAAGACAGAATTTTCGTCGCCGATCCTGTTGAGGAATTCGCCAGTGACCTCAAAATTGTTCCTGAACGGGAAACGAAAATCAGCAAATGGTTTTCAGTCGGACGGAAATATGCTGAATATGACTATGATTTTGGTGATGGCTGGGAGCACAAGATAACCCTGGAAAAAATCCTCCCCCCGGAGAAGGAGGCGAAATATCCTCGATGTATCGCCGGCGCTCGCGCCTGCCCGCCGGAGAATTGCGGCGGCCCCTGGGGTTATCAGGAAATCTGTGATGGTAAAAGGGAGTTCATGGAGAATTTCGAAGATTACGACCCGGAACATTTCGATGTAAATGAGATCGAATTCGACAATCCTGCCGATTATTCGGACATTGCGGATTTATAGCTTATGTCCGCGCCAGGATTTAGTCCGGATAGACTCCGTGCTGGTGCAAAAAAGTCTATTCCGCGAAAACCTCGTACATTTCTACCTGCGATGATATCCTCATCTTGCCGTCGCCGCCGCGGAAATCCCCAATCCTGGTATGCCCCTCCTTATATTCCTCGCTCTTGGTCCATTGAAGAAATGAATCCTTATCCTGCCAATGCGTCATGACGATGTAAGTATCTCCTTTGGTGGGCCGCAGTATCTCGGCCTTGATAAATCCCGGCCGGCGATCAACTGCCCTGGCGCGAGTCCTGAATAGGTGTTCGAAATGCTCACGATCCGATTCCGGTATGGTCATTCTGTTCATCATGACGAACATTTCATCCTCCACAATGATGGTTAAAAGATGGCGTTGCACGCGGTCAGGGGAAGAACGATGTACAATAAGACATCCCTGACCAGATAGAATGCAATGATAAGGATCAGGTAGACCAGCCCCTTTTGCCTGGCCTCCTTGATGCTCATCGGAGGCTTGAGGAACCCCCAAATTTTACTTAGACTTGCCCTCATTCCGAATTCGCCTTTTTCGATACCCAATAATATTGTAAATGATTATCATTTGCAAGAAAATTCCGGACGGTTTTGGATCGGACCGGAATAATCTTTGGGGGTCCCGGAATTTCGATTTAAAAAGAGATTGCCCGAAAAGCGTCTCGTTCATACTTTGCCTCGGGATGGGGCTTGGAGGAACAGGCAATGGAATACTTAAGACAGCTTTTCGAGTATAACGCCAAATTCGCTGATGAGATCATTGAATCTCTGGGGACTATCGATAAATCGAGGTTCACCGTCGAGAAGGTCTCGGCCTGGGGGTCGCTTCGAAACCTGGTTATGCACCTGGTCGAGGCCGAGGATTACTGGATCAACAAGATCGTCCAGGGCAAACCGTTCACCCAGTACGACTTCAATGATTTCGGCGACATCGACGCCATCCGGGATAAATGGCGCGAAGTCGACCATGAGATTCTGCGGTTCGTGGGCTCTCTAAATGTCGCCGATCTGAAAAGGGAACACACTGTCAAATGGGACAAAGAGTACACCTTTCCACTCGAGAAGATCTTGCAGCATCTGTACACCCACACCGTTCACACCCGGGGGCAGGTCGTGGCCGGTATCAGGGCCCTGGGCGGCAGGGCGCCGTATGTCGACATAATTTAGCCGGCCATCGGGTATGCTGATGAACAGGAACGATATTACCCTGCTGATGGATTCCATTCAACGCGCCTTTGAAAAAAAGGACCTGTCGGCGGCTCTCGCATATTATCACAATGACATCAGTTTCACAAGCCCGGCATTCCCCGCCCCCATTATGGGTAAGGAGGCATTGGAAACTGCATTCAGAAAGCACTTCGACACCCCCCAGGTTACGAGAATGTCGTTCAAGGACATCCGGATTCAGGATCTTGGTGACAGCGCCTTCGTTGTCCTCTGCCGAGTTGAGGGCGTTCAAACTGTCCTGCTTTCGGGGCGACGGTTCAACGGGTACTTAAGCCGTGTCTTTGTGAGCCAGGATGATAGACCGCTCATTATTCACGAGCATTTTTCGCTTTTAACCTGACTGAAACCCATTATACCCATTCCCCTTGGGGGGAACCGGCCGCGTTGAATTCGGTTTACATTAGGTGAAATATTGGATATATTATCCGCCTTGAATGATAAAATTACCGTGGGTAGCAAAGGAGGAAGGGCTTGCTTGATTACGTAGTGTTAATGGGGACTTCCCCGGGCGGAAGTCCCGGCGGTGGCGGAGGCGGTTTCATGTCGCTTATCCTGATGTTTGCCATGATCTTCGCCATAATGTACTTCTTCATGATCAGGCCGCAGCAAAAGCGCGAAAAGGACCGCCAGAAAATGCTCGTTGAGCTTAAGAAAGGCGATAAGGTCGTCACGAACTCCGGCATGGTAGGGACTATATGGGGCATCAAGGATAACATCATAGTCCTGAAGTTCGAGGAAGACGTTAAAATAGAATTTTTGAAAAGCGCCATTGCCGGGAAAATGGACTAATTTCCGGGGCACGGCCCCGAAAGAAGCGGGTTGAATCGTCGAGCCTGCAGTAGATCAGGTTTCGAATCCATCGGGATCGAAATCGCTGGGAGCATTTAGCTTGTCTGTATTGCAGATAAAAATTTATGGTGAAGAAATCCTTCGTAGGGAATCCAAGCCGGTCGCCAACATCGACGGTGACTTTGTAAAATTCCTCGAGGATATGAACCAGACCATGCTGGCGGCTAAAGGTTTGGGGCTGGCCGCCAATCAGGTCGGCCGGACTCTCAGGGCATTTACGATCGACCTGACCCAGTTCGATGTCCTCTCCGAGCCCAGGATCATCATCAATCCCGAGATCGCGGAGATGAACGGCGATATTATCACCAGCGAGGAAGGATGCCTGTCATTCCCCGGACTCTACCAGATGATCGAGCGGCCTCGGAAAGTCACCATCAAGTCCATCAATCTCGATGGCAATGAATATTACTTCGAGGCCGAGGGTTTGATCGCCCGCGTGGTTTTGCATGAAATCGATCATCTCAACGGCACGCTGTTTATCGACAAGCTGACTCCTGCGCAAAGGAATCTTATTAGGAGCAAATTGAAGAAAATCAAGGCCGGCGAAAGGGTCTAATGAGGCTTGTCTTTTTCGGGACACCTGAATTTGCATCGCGCTGCCTCGAAAAAATCCTATCATCGAAACACCAGGTGGCCGCCGTCGTCACCGCCCCCGACAAACCAAGAGGGCGCGGTATGAGAGTGGAGGTCCCCGACGTTAAGCGTCTGGCTCAAATCCGCGGCCTGAAGGTCCTCCAGCCATTGAATTTGAGCGATCCGCAATTCATTCACAGGCTGTCATCCTATAACGCCGAGCTTTTTTGCGTAGTGGCTTTCAGGATTTTACCCGAGGAGGTCTTCGCCATGCCGCCCGCCGGGTGTATCAATCTGCACGCCTCGCTCCTGCCCCGCTATAGGGGAGCGGCCCCCATAAACTGGGCCATAATCAACGGCGAACGCGAAACCGGCCTGACCACATTTTTCATCCGCCGAAATGTCGATACCGGCGATATGATTATGCAGGAAAAACTGCAAATAAAGCCGGATGAAACCTTCGGCGACCTGCACGACCGCCTGGCCGATTTGGGAGGCGAACTGCTGATTCGAACCATCGATAGCATCGAGGCCGGCGATATCAAGCCGATTTGCCAGGATAACGCCCTGGCCACCAGCGCCCCCAAGATAACCCCCCGGCTCGGCAATATCGATTGGACCAAACCGGCGCGCGAGATACATAATTTGATAAGAGGCCTCTCGCCCAGACCGGGGGCTTACACGGCCCGGAAAGGCCGAAAGATAATTCTGCTAAGATGCAGACCATATGATACAATAATCACCGGCTCGAAACCGGGGGAGATAATTAAGGCCCACCCGCAGACAGGTATCGTTGCGGCCTGCGGAACCGGGTCTTTGGAAATCCTCGAGTTGAGGCCGGAATCGGGAAAGACCATGTCCGCCGCCGAATATGTGCGCGGACATAGATTGACCGTTGGAGAGGTGTTAGAAAAGCTGATTGGATAGTAAAAAGAACACAGAAATTTATGTCAATGTAGCCGACTACGAGACCAGGGTCGCTGTTAAAGAACAGGGCAAGCTGGTCGAGCTCCTGGTGGAGCGACCCGAGAAAGAGCGAATCGTCGGCGACATTTACAAAGGCCGCGTGACCGCGGTCCTGCCTGGAATCCAGGCCGCCTTCGTCGATATCGGGCTGGAGAAAGCCGGATTCCTGCACTACTCCGATACCTCGGATTATGCCAAAGAGAAAAACCTCCTCTTCGATATGGACTACCTCGATGAGGAGACGCTCGATACTCCCCGCACCACGGCCAGGCGACGGTCGACCACTATTGCGGATTTCGTCAAGAAGGGCCAGGAACTTCTGGTCCAGGTGATAAAGGAGCCGATCGCCAACAAGGGCCCCCGGCTGACCACGCAGATTTCGCTTCCGGGACGGTATGTCGTCATGGTTCCGGGAAGCAGAAATGTCGGCATATCAAAGAAGATATCCAACATATCCGAAAAAAAGAGGCTGCGGAAAATCGTTTCGGAGTTGAAACCGCAAAATTTCGGCGTTATCGTCCGGACAGTGGCCGAGGGCAAACATGAAAAGGATTTCAAGGCCGACATGGAGCTCCTCAACAGGCTTTGGAATAAGCTCAAGAAAAAGGTCGAGGAGAGCAAAGCTCCGGCCCTGGTGCACAAAGAGGCCGGTATCACCGGAAGCATCATTCGCGACCTGCTTAGCCCCGATATCGGTCGTATGGTGGTCGATAGCAAGAAAGAGTACGCCGCCATTATCAAGTACCTGAGGGCGCTCGACCCTCAGCTCTGCTCGCTGGTTGAGCTCTACAGGGAGCCCGAGCCGATCTTCGATAAGATGGGAATCGAGGCCGAGATCGAGAAGATGCTCGAACGCCGGGTCTGGCTGAAGGGCGGCGCCAATATCGTCATCGACCAAACCGAGGCTTTCGTCGCGGTCGATGTCAATACCGGGCGGCTCAGCGCCAGGGGCAAGGCCGAGGATGCCATTTTCCGCACTAATATCGAGGCGGCCCGCGAAGTTGCCCGCCAGATCAGGCTGCGCGACATTGGCGGCATTCTCATCATCGATTTTATCGATATGCAGGACAGGGAAAACCGCCGACGTGTTTATGATGAGTTCAGGAATGCCCTATCGCATGACCGCTCCGAGGTCTACATCTCATCGATTTCCGACCTCGGCCTGGTCGAAATGACCCGCGAGCGTATCAGGCCGTCCTTCATGCATACATTTTCCGACTCCTGCCCCGTCTGCGGTGGCGTGGGACGTGTATTATCGAGAGAATCGCTGGCCGTGAAAATCGAGAGGTGGTTCCGGCGGGCCAGCCTGGGATTCAAGAGCAAGAGCTACCAGCTTATAGCCAACCCTCAGGTTGGCGAGCTGCTGTTATCGGGAAACCCGACTCGCTTGCGCAACCTCGAGCGGAACTGCAAGCTGAAAATCAACCTCATCATCGATACCTCGCTTCACCCCGAGCAGTTTAGAGTAATCGATATGGCGACGGAGGTCGATGTTACGGAGAAATTTAAGGCGTAAACTGACTGGCGCCGGGGCGACGCCCGGCGCGGATGTCGAGTCACTTGCAAAATAACTGCGGTTGTGGACATGCCGGGGGTTAACTTGTCGAGCCCCGGCATCGAATGATTTAGCGCGCATTCATTTTATTGAATATGCTCATCAAAAGCTCCTGGCCCATTAAGGCATTTGCGTGGTCGGCATACCTGCTGACTTTCACGGCCCCGCTCTCGATTTTTGCGGCGCAGGCGTTTGCTGCGGTCGTGCTTGTATTGGGCCACCTGCTGTTGTGGCCCGGCGCCAGACGGACATCGTTGCATTTCGGACAGGCTCTGCTCATCCTCTCTTTTCTGACTATCCTGCTGGTCTCATCCGTCCTGTCCCCGGATTTCGATGCCGCCGTTCCACAGCTTAAGAAAAGCTGGGTGTTGTTCTGCTTTTTTCCGTTGACTGTCCTTGGTTGGTCATATTCCGCCCGGAAAACCATCCAGTCCCTGGTATGGGGAACTGCCCTGGCCTCGGCGATCGGCATCGCCAGATTCCTTTTTGCCGGCATTGAACGGGCTGCGCCATTTTCCGGAGGCTATACCACCCTGGCTCTCTTCGAGGCCGCGACCCTGCCCTTTGCCATGATCATGTTCACAGAAAAAGGCCGCAATAAGCTCTTGTCCGGCTTTGCCATATTAGTGATCATCTCCGGCCTTCTGTTGACTCAAACCCGGGCTGGATGGCTGGCCGCGATCGTTGCGGCCCTATTGGTAGGTTATTACTTAAGCCGGAAGATGACGCTCATATCATTGGCCGCTGTTCTGATACTGGCCGCCGTATTGCCGCTTTCCAGAGACATTGTCAAGGCAAGACTGGCCTCCGACAGGCAAGGCGGTTTCACCAGCGGCCGTCTGATTCTCTGGAGCCAGGCCCAAGAGCCGATATCGAATCTGCCGCTTTTCGGTCACGGTCCGGGAAGTTTCAAACGCCTTGCTCCTGACAGCCTCTATCAAAAAGTCGGAGACCCCAATGTCAAAAGCTGGCATTCGACACCCCTCGATATCTTGATCGAAACCGGCCCGCTGGCCCTGGCCGCCATCATCGGCGCCATGCTGATCCCGCTAACTTTCGCCTGGAGAGCATTCCAGAGCCAACGTCGTATTGCCGAGGGCCTCGGGCTTTTTTCCGCCCTGGTCGCTCTTTATCTCGGGGCATTGACTACGAATCTCTTTCGCGATTTCCTCTTGCTTTGCCTGCTTGTAGTCTTATGGTCGCTGGCGTTCAGGCCGCCAGAACAAACAAAGAACCTGCAATTGGATTGACTTATGGCAGTAGTGTTGTCTTCGACCATGTCGCTTGTATATTATTCTGCGCGAGTCAGAGTTGGTTGCTTAGACCCAAATCAGCCCTGACCCCGGATGACAATATCAGATGATGAATTTCGATCTATGAAAATCAAAGGAGTCTTTCGTGAATACGGACCTGGCTAATGTTGTGTACGATGTTGCGAGAATGATGGAACTGGCCGCCAGGACCGCCCCCAAGACCAGGGGCGATGATTTCATCATGGTGAAAATCCTGCGCGGCGAGATTCTCAAGCGCCTGGCCGATTCGATGGTCGATTTCGGACAGCAAAAAGGAAAGGGGAATTTCGACCGCGATGGGGCCAATGTGGCCGCCCCGCAAGCCCTGGTTTTGATCGGCCTTAAGGATGCCGCCACGGCTGGCCTCAATTGCGGCGCCTGCGGCTTCTCCTCCTGCCAGGAGCTCGAAGCCGCTTCGAAGGTAGATATCGAATTCGCCGGGCCGCTCTGTTCGTACAGGCATCTCGATCTGGGCATAGCCTTGGGTTCGGCGGCCAGGACGGCGCAACTTTTCAATGTCGATAATCGCATAATGTACCGGGTCGGCGCCGCCGCCCGACACATGGGGCTGGTCGATTGGGAATTTGTCATGGGCATACCGCTGTCGGCCTCTGGCAAGAACATATTCTTCGACAGGTAGCGAACAAAAACCGTCTTGACGGGTACATGGGTTGTGTGGACTACCATGGTCTTGACTCGGATAACCTGTTGTTGTATATTAATTTTTTTGCAAAATTGAGTTGAAGTCGAAAAGCGGAGGAATTGATGCGAGCCATCGTAGAGTCAGGCAAAAAGCAGATAGCAGTTGAGACCAACGCCAGAGTGAAGGTGCCTTTGATTAACGCCGAGGTTGGAAAAGAAATCAGTTTCGATAAGGTCTTGATGATCTCTGAGGGCGATTCGCCCATTATCGGCAAGCCCTACGTGAACGGCGCTACGGTTACAGCCGAAATCGTCAGCCATGGCCGGCTGGACAAAGTCGAAGTTTTCAAATTCAAGAAACGCACTAAATACCGCAAGATGAAAGGCCACAAACAGGATTATACCGAAATCCTGGTGAAGAAGATAAGCCATTGATGCGAAATACATTAATATTGGCCCTGCTGATACTGTCGGCCCCTGCTTTGCGGGCGCAGGATATTCCTGATCAAACCGGAGCCGAGCAATCCCGGCCGTGGAATAAGCCGATCACTACCATTAATATTCAGGGCATTTCGGCCGCCGATACGTTTCTTGTCTTGAATTCATCCGGCTTGGTTCCAGGCGATATTCTCACAGCCGGCATGGTTCAGGATGCTATCAAGGGCGTCTATGCGCTGGGGCTATTTTCCGATATCAAGATCGAATCGGCGCCCGACCGCGATGGTGTAGCGTTAACCATCGTCGTGACCGAATTTCCCAAGCTCCGCAAAATGACTTTCAGCGGTAATAAGAAGATCAAGAAAGATAAGCTCGAGGAAAACATGACCCTCTTCGAGGGGCGCCTGGCATCCTCCGAGGCCATTAAAAATAACGTCGAAAAGATCAAATCTCTCTGTGCCGAAAAAGGGTATCTGCTGGCCGACGTCGAAGTAGAGCAGACGCCGGTTAAAGACGAGCCCGGTCTGGTCGACCTGCAGTTCCAGATCTCCGAAGGTATGAGAGTCAGGGTCAGCCGGATCACTTTCGACGGCAATACCCATTTCACCGACAAGAAACTCCGCGGGCAGATGTCCACCAAGCAGAAAGCACTTTTCCGAACCGGCAACTTCACCCGCGATAAATATCTCGAAGACAGGGACAAGATCGTCGATTTCTATAAAAACCACGGTTACATCGATGCCGTGGTGCTGGGGGATTCCATTTGGTACAATGTCGACAAGACCCGGATGTTCATCGAACTCGCTGTCCGCGAGGGTAACCGCTATTACTTCGGCAAAATTGACTGGCAGGGTAACGCGATTTTCACCAATGATCGACTGCAGGAAGCCGTGAAATTCGAACCCGGCAAGGTCTACAACCAAAAAAAGTACGATGAAACCATCATGAAATTCCATGAGCTCTACCAGGATGAGGGTTACTGGTATTGCCAGATCGACGAGAAGAGTATCCCCTCGGGCGATACCCTCAATTTCAACTTGAATATCACCGAAAACAAGCCTGTTCATATTCGGCTCGTCAATATCGAGGGCAACACTAAGACCAGGGAGAAGGTCGTTCGGCGCGAGCTGGTGGTCAAGCCGGGGACCGTATTCAAACGCTCCGTGCTGGGACGATCCATTCGAGAGCTCATGATCCTGAACTTCTTCTCCAATGTCGAGCCCGGCTGGGATATCCTGCCTAACGGGGATATCGATCTGAAGATGAAAGTCACCGAGAAGGAGACCGGCCAATTCTCGGTCGGGGCCGGCTATTCCCAGAGGGACAAGCTTGTGGCCACGGTTGGACTGGGAGTGCCCAACATTTTCGGCACGGGCCAGACCGCCACCATGAATGTCGAGCTTGGCGGACGCCGGAACACGTTCGATTTGAGCTACCTCGAACCCTGGCTGTTTGATACTCCGACATCCCTCTCCGGCAGCTTCTACCTGCAGGAGCGGCTCTGGTACGATTGGTATACCGAGCGGCGCACCGGTGGGGATTTCCAGGTGGGCCGCAGATTGCGATGGCCCGATAACTACTTCCGTATCTTTGCCGGCTATCGCTTGGAGGCGGTCGACTATATCGATATCGCCGATTCGACCACGGTCAATGTCCCGCGTTTCGTCTACCAGTATAATTGGCCGTTGACCACCTCCTCGTCCTCCCTGACAATTCTCAGGGATTCGCGCGACCTGCCGCTTTTCCCTACCAAGGGTTCGGTTGTTTCATGGCGTGGCGAGTTGGCCGGGACATTCCTGGGGGGCGATTGGAATTACTTCAAGCAGAGTATCAGCGCCGAATATTATAAAACCCTGTTTTGGAAATTCGTCCTCATGGGCCGAGCCAGATACGGCGAAATCGACGGCTTGTATCATGGCGAAAAGGACATACCCTACAGCGAACGATTCGGGCCCGGTGGAGTCGACCCCGATGGCACCGTGCGAGGTTACGAGGATGGAACCGTAGGCCCCTACAAAAGCAACCAGGGATATCTTCGGGGACGATTCGAATCGATCTACAATCTCGAATTGACCGTTCCGATCGCGGAGCAGCAATTCTATGTGCTGGCGTTTGCCGACGCCGGTAATGCTTGCCTTTCCTTCAACGATATCAAGCCTTTCAAGGGATTCTATCGCTCCGCCGGAATCGGCTTCAGGATCATGATACCCCTGATCGGCATCATGGGATTCGACTTCGGTTATCCGTTCGACGGCGCTGATAGGCACTCCTGGAAAACGCATTTCCAGATTGGACGAGGATTCTAATAAGTTGACATTGATTTTCTGAAATTAAGGGAGATGGTTTGATGAGGAAGTTTTTTCCGGTCATGGGGCTTTGTTTGGCTCTTGCCGCGCCTGCGTTTGCTCAGGAGGGCAAGATAGGCTATGTGGATTCGCAGAAGATTTTTGCCGAATCGCCGGAATTCCAGGAAGCTCAGGCCAAGTTCGATAAGGAGGTCGAGGACTGGAATTCCAGGGCGTCTGTGATGAACGAGGAGGTCGAGAAACTCAAGGAAGATACGCAGAGAAACTCGCTCGTTTGGTCGACTGCCAAAAAGAAAGAGGCCGAGGATCTCTTGAAATCCAGGCAGGATTCGTTGCAGGCGTATCTCGATGATACATTCGGGCCGAATGGCAAGGCCGAAAAGAGAATGGCCGAGCTGTCCAAGCCGATCAAAGACCGCATCATCGGCATAATCAAGCGCATTGCCATCGAAAACGACTTCGATGTTGTCCTCGACGCCGCCAACGTCAGCATCGCCTACGCCAAGGAAAGCCTCGACCTGACCGATGAGGTTCTGGCCGAGCTGGCCAAAGAGAAATAAATGCCTTTCACGCTGGGCGAAATCGCGGCCAGGATCGGAGCCGAGCTGCGGGGTGATGGCGGTATTGTCATTTCCAACCTGGCCACGCTCGAGGAGGCCGGCGCCGGCGACCTCTCTTATGTGGTCTCGCCCAAATTCAAGCGCCATGTCGAATCCACAAAGGCATCGGCGCTGATTGTCTATCCGGGCCTGGAAATCCCCGGATTGCCGACCCTGGTAGTTAAGAATCCATACCTCGGCTTTGCCCTGGCCATGAGATTTTTCTACCGTTGTTTTCCGGATCTCCCGCCGGGTATCGCCTCCTCCGCCGCGGTCGCGCCCGATGTTCACGTTTCCCCGAATGTTCACATAGGCGAAAATGCCGTAGTCTCCAAAGGCGCGCGCCTGGGGGATGGCTGCGTTATCCAGGCCGGAGCTTTTATCGGTGAAAATACGACTCTTGGCGAAAATTGCCGCGTTTTCCCCAATGCCACCATCAGGGAAAATGTTCGAATCGGCAATAACGTGGTTATCTATCCGAATGCCGTCATCGGCTCCGATGGCTTTGGCTACTGCTGGGATGGCCGGAAACATATCAAGATTCCCCAGGCCGGCACGGTTGTGATCGAAGACGACGTCGAAATCGGCGCCGGCACCACGATTGACAGGGCCACGCTGGGCGAAACCTTCATCGGCCGCGGCGCCATCATCGATAATCTGGTTCAGATCGCTCATAACTGCCGGATCGGGGAATATTCCATAATTTGCGCCCAGGTCGGGATGGCTGGTACGACTGCCTTGGGCAGACGCGTGACATTGGCCGGCCAGGTCGGCCTGGCAGGACACCTGTCGATCGGCGAAAATGCCGTCATCGAGGCCCAGT
>MEWP01000047.1:59660-74841 GCA_001775395.1 candidate division Zixibacteria bacterium RBG_16_53_22
GGCCGTTTATTTCGGATGCCCGGCCCGCGATATCAGGCTGGCTCATAAGATCGAGGCCATCTTGAATCATCTGCCCGAATATATCTCGCGACTCAGAAAAATAGAGTCCCTATTTAAAAAGGAGCATGGCGCTTGAAAGGGAACCTGTCGGGTGACTCGCTCGTTCTAATTTGCCGAATGTGATTTTGTCAGCCAAAGGAGTTACGATGTCTAAGGTAATTGAAATTGATGAAGCAAATTTTGAAAACGAAGTCGCCAAATCCGATATCCCCGTCATGATCGATTTTTGGGCCACCTGGTGCGGTCCCTGCCGGATGATAGCTCCCCATGTGGAGGAAGCCTCCAACCTCTATTCCGGAAAGCTGAAAGTTGGTAAAGTAGATGTCGACAATAACCATCGCATAGCGTCTCAATATTCCATCATGTCTATTCCGGCCGTCATGTTCTTCAAAAATGGCATGGTGGTCGACCAGATCATCGGCGCCGTGCCCAGGAAAACCCTTTTCGATCGGATCGAGAAAATACTGCTGTCATGAAACGCGACTATCGAAACCCCGAAATAGCCGAAAAACTCTTGAACCAGGCCCGCCTCATTGCCGTGGTCGGCCTATCCGATAATCCCGCGCGGCCCAGCTATGACGTGGCCTCCTTTCTTCAGCGCCAGGGGTATAAAATAGTGCCTGTAAATCCCAGGATCGATTCGGTTCTCGGTGAAAAATCCTATCCCGATCTTGCGTCCATTCCGGGAAATATCGACGTTGTCGATATTTTCAGGAAGAGCGAGGATATCGGGCCGATTGTCGATGAGGCCATTTCGAAGGGGGCCGGGGCAATATGGATGCAGTTGGGTATCGTCAATGAGCAGGCCGCCGATAAAGCCGCCGAAGCCGGCCTCGATGTCGTCATGGATATGTGCATGAAAATGGAATACAACAGAATCCATGGATAAGTCAGCGGTTGCATTATTATCTATGTTTGCGATCCTGGCAACTCTGTTCGGATGCTCGTCCGGAATTCCACCAGGTGCCAGTACGCCGCGTGATATCGATCACGTTCAGGCCGCGAGAATGCTTGTCTCGGACAACCCACCTCTTGTTTTGGACGTGCGTTCTCCCGGGGAGTTTGTCGGGGAGTTGGGCCATATGCCGGGCGCCCGCTTGATACCGCTGAATCTGCTTCAAGATAGCCTCGCAGTCTTATCCCACTTTAAGGATCGGGAGATAATTGCAGTTTGCCGTTCCGGAAGGCGTTCCGGAATCGCGGCCGAACAGCTTGCCAGGGCGGGTTTCGACAAGGTCTATAACCTCAAGGGCGGCATGGTGCAATGGAAACAAAATGGCGGAAAAACCGAGTGAGTTCGCTGTTCTCAACTATATAGTATTTTGGCCAAATCGCAAAATTTTTAATCTTACCATAATTAATATCGAGGGGATGGAAATATTCTATTCCCTTTGTGGTATTTCTATTGGCGGGCGGGCCCGGTGGAATCGGCGGGCTCGTTTGGGCGATGATGGAATTGTTGCATTTTCATAACAGGACTTTCCCCGAGAGACCGGTGTGATTTCAGAGAACCTTGGCTTTGATAAATGGTTAACTATTTTGGGAAGTGGAAATTGTCATTTTTCAAGAATCGAGGAATCTTCCGGCCTTTTTCCCCGTGAAAAAGTTCCGCAGGGTCGTAGTCCCGACCGGAGTTGTCGGGGCGTGACCCTGCGGTGTGAGAGAGCAAGTGCGTGTCGGGTCACGGCCTACGGCCTACCCGGACGGGTCCGTATGGACGACCCGACACAACAAGAAGGAATTGCGGAAAATGGTGGAGATCATTCAGCCGAAATTTCCGGGGAAACTCATCCTTCATAATCCTTGCCCATATTTTGTCGATGGTATATATTGAATCATTCATAAAGGTCATAAGCAAATCGATCGTATCGGGTGAAAGATGAAAATTAAAGAGCCCTACAAAAAACTTCCCAAGATCGTCGAAGCTACTCTCGAGTGGAACGGCCGCATGGGCTTCCTCTGCAAATCCGGCTCCGGCCACGAGGTGATTTGCGACGCCTCCGTCACTCACGGCGGCGATAATTCCGGCTCCCGCCCCATGGAATTCCTGCTGTTCGCCCTGTCCAGTTGCACCGGCATGGATGTTGCCATGATTCTCAAGAAAAGAAGGCGGGATTTGCAAGACCTCAAAATCAGGTCTCACGGACAAAGGGCCCCGCAACATCCCCACGTATACGAGGCTATCACGCTCGAATATATCCTGACCGGCTCCGATTTAACCGACGATGATGTCAGGTGGGCGGTCGATCTTTCCCTCAAGAAATACTGCTCCGTTGCCGGAATGCTGCAGAAGATCTGCCGAATCAATTACAAATGGAAAATCATTAAAGCCGCCCCCGGAGGAAATTCATGAGGGGTTTCAGCTCCTATGGCGGCGGCTACAGCCCGCAAAGCGAGTTATTCCCGCCCGTTATCAAATGGCTACTGATCGCCAATGCGGCCATGTTCCTCCTGCCGCGTATCATCTTCGCCAACCTCGATTTCATCTACTCCCATCTGGGATTGGTGCCCGCCAGAATCTGGGGCGATTTCTATCTCTGGCAGCTCGTGACCTACATGTTCTTGCACGGAAGCATGTGGCACATCCTTATGAACATGTTTATCCTGTGGATGTTTGGCTCGGAACTCGAACGCACCTGGGGTTCTCGTGAGTTCACCAAATTCTATTTCGCGGCCGGGATAGGGGCCGGTATAATCAACGTAATCTTTGCCGCCCTTAGGCCGGAAATGTCCCTGATCCCGATCATCGGCGCCTCAGGCGCTATCTATGGCATTCTTGTAGCCTACGCCATGCTCTTCCCCGATCGCTACGTCTATGTCTATTTCCTTTTCCCGGTCAAGGTTAAGTACCTGGTCATCTTTCTGGTAGCTATCGAGTTCTTCTCGACTTACCAGGCCGATGGTGTCGCCCATTTCGCCCACCTCGGAGGCGCGTTGGTCGGTTTTCTCTATCTCCGCTATTCCTGGAAATGGAAATTGCAAAAGTGGCCGCTGGCCGGGTTCCTGCAACGCCTGAAGACCAGAGCGGCGAACAAGAAGAGGGGAGAGGGATCCCAAATCATGGATGAGGTCGATGCCATCCTCGACAAGATCAACAGGGTCGGCTACGATAACCTGACCAGGAAAGAAAAGAAAATCCTTGAAAAGGCCTCCGACAGGCTCTCAAAGCATGGCCAAAAATGATCCTTAAGTTAAAATGCCTTTCTACCGATTATATTATAGAAATGACTTATTTTCTACTTAGATCCCGCCCTAATTGGAGGTAGAATGAAAAAGGTGGTAGTCGCCGAGTCGTCCCCAACAATAAAAAGTGTGGCTGATTCGCTTCTTCGGCAGAGCGGCTATGATGTCATTTGCACATCCGACGGCCTGCGAGCCTGGGAGATTATCGCCGCCGAAAAACCTGACCTGGTCCTGGCCGGTTTGGGTCTTTCAGGTATTTCAGGTCTCGATCTCTGCCGCCAGATTGGCTCCGATAGATTGACGGGCGGCATTCCCGTGGTGCTCATGATAGGCGCCAACGATTCCATTCGCGAGGATGAGCTGGTTGCCGCCGGAGCCCGCGGCAAACTCAAAAAGCCCTTTTCGCCAAAGGACCTCCTCGAAATTGTCAACAAGCTCGCAGGGTACGGGCGATCCGCCGAGCCCCCCGCGGCCTCGCCGGGATCGCAGGAAACCAAGTTCGTGGCCCAGGTATCATCCACTCAGCATCAGAAGCTGCAGGAGACTTATAACCTCGAATGGCTCGACATCAGCGATTCGTCCACGCCCGGGTCCATTTCCAAAACGGCCAGCTTCGACCTGGCCAACGAGGATCAGGCCCTGGTGATCGATGAAGACCAATATGGACTATCCAGCCCTATCTTCATACCCGAGGAGCCCCCGGCCTCTCCTGTCGAGGAAAAGGACGATGACTACGATTGGTTCGTGGGTGAAATGAAACGCGAGATGGAAGGAAAAGCATCAGGAACCGCCAGGAGCACACCCACCCCCCAGCCGGGCTCGGCCGGCCCTTCGGCCGATGTGCCGAAGATCACCTCCGAAATCGGATTCGAGGATATTCGTCCCTCCGACGGCCCCGGTAAGCCGGCCCCGCGGAGCGAAAATAGCCATTCGGCGCTGGATAGCTCCATTTTGAGAACAAGACCTTTTCCCGCCGATATCCGTGAGCCTGTCAGCCCGCCGCCGGCTCGTCCGGCAAGTGAGATTTCCGACGAGCAGTTGGCCAGGATTGTCGATCGAGTGGCAGCCAGGTTGGCCACGCTGATCGTTTCGCGCCTCGACAGAAACCTCATAATAGAGGCTATCAAGGCTGAATTGAATTCATAGCGCCCGGCCGCGAGCTCGCCGCATTGCAGGAGACTCCCGTCCGTTCCTGGGCTTGAGTCTCGGACGCCTCTTTATGGTTTACTGATCCACCTTTCATAAAATATGAAACTGTCCGTTATGCACGCGCGCCATGCCGGACCTGCTTTTCATTGAAAACACCCCGGTTTTTCTTGTCCCCTCGAATTTGAACGGGAACCGCCGGGCGGAACATCAAAGTTATATTGCTTGGCGCTTCGGGCAACCGGGAGAGAATCTGATTGCTCGCAAAAATCAAGCCTGACACTCAAAGCTTCGAGCGTGAGGCAATCGTCCATCTTGACGCTTTGTACAGCTCTGCACTAAGGATGTCAAGGAGCGAGGCGGAAGCCGAAGACCTTGTACAGGAAACTTATCTGCGAGCCTTCAATTCCTATCACAGGTTTGAAAAAGGCACTAATTGCAGGGCCTGGCTCTTTAGGATAATGACGAACATCTTCATTAATAAGTATAACCGGAATAAATCCGGACCGGAGATCGTCCGCTACGATGATATCGACGATTGCTATGTCCCACGGGGACCGGTGGGCGCCGATTATTTCCAGAATCGAACCCTTGACCACCACTGGGTTTTTATGAACTTGCTCGACGACGATGTCAAGAGGTTGCTCTGGGACCTCCCGGCCGAGTTCCGGATTTCCTTAATCCTGAGCGATATCCAGGGTTTCACTTATGCCGATGTCGCTGAGATAACATGCGTCAAAATCGGAACCGTCAAGTCGCGCCTTTTTAGGGCCAGGAAAAAGCTCCAGAAGGGGCTGTGGGAATGGGCGGCGGCCAACGGTTATGCGCTGGAGGCGAAACTTGCATGACTAATATTGTCTGTTTTGTAGATGAAGCCGAATTGAATTTATTCCTCGACAACGAATTGCCGTCAAGCAGGCAAACAGCCCTGGGCGAGCATCTCGGCCGTTGTTTCGTCTGCTCGATAAAATATGATGTTGTCCACGGCCTGAAAGATATCGTGCGCAACGTCGGCAGAGAGGTAAGGGCCCCGCATGCCCTGCGCTTCCAGATTATGAGCCAAATCGATACCGCTCCTGCCGGGAATGTTGCAGGTTTCTGGGAGACGGCCAGGAACATCTTCATTTTCCGTCCGCTGCTTCCCATTGGTATTGCCGTGGCGTTGGTGGCGGCGCTCTTTTCAACCGTGTTGCTTCGCCCTTCATCCTCCGGCGCCATGAAGCTGGTAAACGAAATGGTGCATGAGCACGACGAGTACATGGCGGGCTTTCAAAGCGACAACGGCATCCAGAGCGCCGACCCCCAGGAGATCAGTCAATGGATCGCGGTCAACAGCGATATGAAAATCGATCTGGGGCGGTGCGACAAGTCGCCGGCCCTGGTCGGGGCCTGTGAAATCGAGGAAGATGGCCGAAACATTACCGGCCTCTTTTTCGATCAAGGGGAAAAGAGAATCTCGCTGTTCATGCTGCATTCCGGAGCCGACGACATGCCCGAGGCAATGACGATGAAAGTAAAGGAAAAATCGGTTTATTTCGGCAGTTCTACAGGTAATAATTATGTCCTCTGGTCCGACAGCGGCGTTGTTTGTATTCTTGTAAGCAGGCTTCCCAAGGATTCACTCATCAGCATGGCCGAAGACCTGATCTAAGATATCCCTGTGCTGCTCGATTTCTTATTCCTCGTATCGCCTGCATACGACTGCATCCGGGCTTCAATGCCTATCCGTTAATTTAATAATCTCGCGGACCTTTCAAATCCCCGTTATTGATAATTGTTATCGGTATTATCCGTAGGCGCCTGTTTTTCAGTGGGGGCTGTTTTAGGCCGATATTGTTCACGGTATACAGAATGAAACGCTTGATTCTCAATCCGCAAATTCTTGTTTTCAAAAGCGGCCCGCATAAATTATATTTCGCCGGGATACCATGGGAATTGATGCCAAGGCGGACTCCTCCACCATATGAAAAATGAAAACGTCATTTGCATTATGGCGAAAAACCCTCAGCCAGGCAGGGTGAAATGCGAGCTGGAAAGCTGCCTCAGCCGTGCCCAGGCCGCAGCATTGGCCAGGGCTTTCCTGCTCGATACCATCTCGACCGCTCTGCGGGTCCCTGGCTGCGATGTCTCCATCGGCTATTGGCCCCCCGAATCCGGAAATGACTTCGAAGATATAATCTGCCTTTTCCAAAATGAGGAAAGGAATAGAAGGGTGTCGGCCAGAGCGGGGGAGATCGCCCTGATCCCGCAGTCCGGCGCAAATCCCGGTGAGAGAATCACGAGCCTGGCCGCCCGCCTGTTCGAGGACGGCGCCAAAAGGATACTATTCACCTGCTCCGACAATCCCCTCATCGAGCCTATCATATTTAAGGCATCTTTCGAGCTTCTCAAGAAACACAGCGCCGTTATTGGGCCGACTTTCGATGGCGGCTATTACGTGCTTGGCCTCAGCCGGCCCGACATATCGGTTTTCGACTCGATCAATTGGAATTCCGATGGCCTTTATCGACAAATAACCGAGAAGCTCAATGCCGATCTAATCAACTGGCAGGAGCTGGAATTATCCTATGACATCGACCGGCCCGCGGAACTCGAACAGCTATATTTCGATATCGATAACCTGCGGCTTGCGGGCAAGAACCTGATCTGCTATCACACCGAGAAGTGCCTGGCCAACTTCAAAAAATGACCCCATGGCGTTTCCTGGCCGTAATTTGCGAACCTCATTCTTTTGTAATTAATTCGCGCCGGACCTTAAATAAATCTATAATCCTGCCGATTATGTATTGAGAGATAATATTTCCTCGGTTCTTGAACCATTTTGGGGATATCGCTGAAATAAAGGGAATGATAGAAAGCCGCGACAACATCCAATCATCGAAGGCGCAATTCCAGGAGAACTCGCAGACTTCCACCATTATCTCCAATCGCACCATAGCGAATTATCGGCTGGTTGAAATCAGGGGCACCGGCGGCATGGCCAACATATACAAGGCCATACAGCTTTCGCTCGATAGACCGGTAGCGCTCAAGATCATGCATCCCCATTTCCACACCAACGAGGCCTTCATAACGCGCTTCGAAAAAGAGGCCAAGCGCGCCGCCATGCTCCAGCACGAAAATATCGTGTCAATCATAGACTATGGCTGTGATAACGGCGAATATTATATCGCCATGGAATATATCGACGGCACCAACCTTAACGAAATCATCCGCAAACAGCGAAAGATGCCCCTGGAGGTCGCCCTGCACGTCTGCCATCAGGTGGCCGAGGGCCTCAAGTACGCTCACGGGATGGGCCTGGTCCACAGGGATATCAAGCCCGGCAATATCATGCTCTCCTATGACGGCCGGGTCATGATTACCGATTTCGGGATCGCCAAGGCCACCGGCGACAGCACCATCACCTCCGCCGGGCAGGTTATCGGATCGCCATCATACATGTCGCCCGAGCAGGCGGCCGGACGCCCAACCGATCATCGCTCGGACCTCTTCAGCCTCGGCATAATCCTCTACGAGATCATTGCCGGGGAAAAGCCCTTCAACGGCGAGACCTATCAAAGTCTAATAACCTCGATAATGTCCGACTATCCGACCTCTTTGCAGGAATTTCGCCTCGACGTCACTCGGGAAATCGATGAATTGGTCCAGCGAGCCCTGATCAAAGTGGCTGATTCCAGGTATCAAAGCGCCGAGGAGTTCTCCGAGGCTGTCATGGCCCAGCTCTCCAAGTTCAAAGTCCAATCGCCGCGCAAAATGATGGCGGAGTACTTGAAAAATCCTGCCCGTACCACCGAGAAGCTCCGGGCCGATAAGATCTCCGACCATATGGAATCGGCTCTCTATTTCCTGGCTGTCGGCCAGGGCAAATTGGCCGAGGCCAAGCGTGAATTCCTCGATGTCTTGAGATTCGACAGGAATAATAAAGAAGCGAAAAAATACCTCTCGAAACTCGAGGCTCAACTTCCCACTGAGAAAACGCGAGCGAAATTGGGAGATTTCAGATTGAACCTGGGGGCTTCTTACGCTCTGGTGGTGGTTATTATCATCATGCTGTCGTTGGTGGTGTTTTCGCTCTTGCCCCAGGGAATCGATCGGCCGGTGGATTCAATTGTTGAGGTCGTCAATCCGAATGGCGAGAAACCGCAGCCGAATATCGTGATCGGGCCCACCTCCATCTTGGGACAAGATCAATCCCTGGAAAGCGACATGCTGGCTAAGGATGTTGCCGGAAGTGGCGCCGGGGATTTCGGCAGGTCGTTGCAGGCCCCTTCTGCCGGACACAGGATATTGGTGTATGATTATCCTCGTCAGAATATTATCAGGTACGGAAGCGTTAAGATCGTCACCAATGTGCCGGCCCGCATTAAGATCGATAATGAAAATTACAGTTGGTCCAATGGGCCGCTAATCAAGGTCCTGCCGGGCCGCCATCTAATCGAGGCCAGCGCCGATGGCCATAAATCGGTTGTCAGGCGCATATTCCTGAAAACCGGTCAGGCCGATACAATTCGCATGGATCTGGAGCCAAAGAAATAAATCATCGGGGCCGGCCCGAAAATCCTGTTCCCTCCCGTCAAATTTGATATATAATTCCAGGCTTGGAAAATTCGAGGTCACTTTTTGAACGGGAGATCGCAATTGACTCTTAGATTCGGCGCCCTCTGGCGGAATTACCTGCCCGATATCTCATTATTCCTGAGCACTGTAATCTGGGGGCTGTCTTTCATTATTATGAAAGTAATGTTAGGAAGCCAGATTTCTCCCTACCTTTTCGTCTTTCTGCGCTTCGCAATAGCGACCATCCTGCTTTACCCCTTCTGCCGAAAGAGCCTGCCCGGCCTGAGCATCGGGGGGTTCAGGGCCGGGGCGGCGCTTGGAATCCTCATCTACGCCGGTTTCATTACGCAGGCGGTCGGGATCACCTTCACGACAGCGTCCAAATCGGCTTTTATCACCGGCGTTTCCAGCATCTTTGTGCCGGTGTTTCTGTTTTTACATCGGCGCCGTCTGCCGGAGGCTTACGTGGTGGTCGCTATTTTGATTGCCGCGGCCGGCATGTTTCTGCTGACCGGCCCCGCCGGCGGTGGTTTCAACCTCGGCGATTTTCTGACACTAATCTGCGCCGTCACATTTGCCGCGCAAATATACACGATGGGCCTGGCCACGGCCAGGTACGACACGCTGGCCCTGACCATGGTCGAGATCGTCGCTACGGCGGGCATCTCTGGTATGATGCTGTTTTTCGCGCCTGTTTATTTCATCTTCTCATGGTGGAATGTC
Organism: candidate division Zixibacteria bacterium RBG_16_53_22; assembly: GCA_001775395.1. GTDB lineage: Bacteria > Zixibacteria > MSB-5A5 > UBA10806 > UBA10806 > UBA10806. The sequence continues at coordinate 69,333 of MEWP01000047.1, forward strand.
GCCGTTCTGTTGTTCATCACCGTCTTCGGCACGGTATTGCCCCTCCTGGCGCAAACCTGGGCCCAGAAGAAAACCTCCTCTGTGCGGGCTGGCCTGATATTCTCGGCCGAGCCGGTCTTTGCCTATATATTCGCCTCGATATTATTAGGGGAGAGCTTCAACTTCATTCAAAAAGCTGGCGGCGCCGTTATCATAATGGCTGTGATCTCGTCCGAATTGATCCCGTTATTTATGGCCCGAAGTGCGCAAAAATGGCGAAAGCCGACTTGAACGGCCCTCGATCAAATCCCTCCCCAACAAGACGGGGGAGGGGATCTCGGGCCGCCGCCACGTGGCATGGAGTGGCGTGCCGGCCCCGTATGGCTCGGCACGGCCACGTACCTCCGCCGGCCTCCGCGTCGTAACCTGCCTGGCCCAAACGGGCCCCGTGGCGGGGGGCAAGAGGCGTGGGGCCGTATCTCAACCTGAAAACAGAAGGGGCGGACACACGAATCCGCCCCTACTGCCTACTGGCTGAATCACATCCCGTACATCTCGATAATCTCTTTTTTCCCTTTGCCGAGGATTTTATATTTCTTGCTAACCTTGACAAAGGCCGCCCCGGCCGCGTCGAGATGCGCCTTCTCGTGGGCCGCCGATAGCTGGGTGCGTATTCTGGCGGCGCCTTTCGGCACAACCGGGAAAAAGAACCCGACCGCGTAAATTCCCTCGTCATACAGGTCGCGGGCCACATCCTGGGCCAGCTTGGCGTTGTAGAGCATCACCGGCACAATTGGGCTGTCCCCTTCTTTCAGATCGAACCCAGCCTCGGTCAGAAGCTTGCGCCAGTACTTCGTATTCCACTCAAGCTTGTCGCGGCGCTCGGTTGTCTGGGAAATGAGGTCTAAGACCTTTATGGCGCCGTAGACTATAACCGGCGCGACCGTATTCGAGAACAGGTACGGCCGCGCCTTCTGACGGCACAGCTCCACCAGTTCGCGACGGCCACTCATGCAACCGCCTGAGGCCCCGCCGAGCGCCTTGCCCAACGTCGTCGTGATGATATCGATTTTGCCGACCACGCCGCAATGCTCATGTGAGCCGCGGCCTGTCTTGCCTATGAATCCCGAGGCATGCGAATCATCGACACAGACCATAGCATCATACTTCTCTGCCAGCGCCACGATCTGGTCCAATTTGACTATGTCGCCATCCATTGAGAAAACGCCATCGGTTATTATCATCCGGAACCGCTTGTCCTGATGCTCCTGCAGTTTCTCTTCGAGGTGTCCCATGTCGGAATGCTTGAATGTGTCCTGCATCGCCTTGCACAGCCGCATGCCGTCCACAATCGATGCGTGCACCAGTCGGTCGGCGATCATGACATCCTTATCTGACAGGATCGCCTCGAAAACGCCGGCGTTGGCGTCCATGCATGACGGGAACAGCAGGGTGTCCTCGGTCCCCAGAAATTCGGTCAGCTTGTTCTCGAGCTGGCGATGAATATCCTGAGTGCCGCATATAAAGCGCACCGATGACATGCCATATCCTCGACAATCGAGCCCCTCGTGCGCCGCCTTGATAACCTCGGGATGGCTGGACAGGCCCAGGTAATTATTGGCGCACATATTGATGACCTTTTTGACCGGTGATCCCGGCGGAAACTCGACCACAATCTCGGCCCCCTGGGGTGCATGTATATAGCGTTCTTGCTTGAAAATTCCGGCGTCCCGTATACCCTTTATCTCGGTCTGATATATCGAACGCGCGCTGTCACCATAAGCCACAATAACCTCCTCACATCAATATCCACTGCTCCGGCGAACTGACTTCCTTCTTAGCTTTTCTTGAAGCGGTTAACCAGGTCCACGATGGTGTTGACCGTGTCGAACGCCTCCGGCGTAGCGTCGGCATCGGGTATCCGGATCCCGTACTTCTTCTCGAGGAAACGCTTGAGCGATACCATCGAAAATGAATCGACGATCCCGCCCGAAATCAGTTTCGTCGTCTCGGTTACCTCGCGGTCGTCGTCTTCTTCGAGATACTCGCGCTTCACATAATCCAAAACCATCTTCTTCATGTCGTCCATTGTCATCGTCCTTTCATTGCATATTTATCAAATAAGACTAATGCCTCTTCTGGGTGGCATGCTCTCCGCGTCAAAGACGCGGTGAGCATGTTACAAAGCAACATGCTTATTCCGGCTTCGCCGGAAAAAGCATGCCACCCGGCTTGATCATTCATTCTCCAGCGTCGATACATCCCCAATCGGCTCGCCCCACTCCTGGGCGCGCAACAGGCGACGCATGATTTTTCCCGAGCGCGTCTTGGGCAGCGATTTCACGAATTCGATCTCCTGCGGCATGGCAAGAGGGGAGAGCTTCTTGCGGATAAAATTCATAATCTCCAAATCCAGATCGTCGCTGGGCGCAAATCCAGGTTTCAGCGCCACGAACGCCTTGACCACCTCCATGTTGACCGGATCCGGCTTGCCGATCGCCGCCGATTCGGCCACCGCCTGATGCTCCAACAGCGCCGACTCGATCTCAAACGGCCCTACCAGATGCCCGCCGGTGTTGATGACATCATCGTCGCGCCCCACAAACCAGAAATACCCGTCGGCATCGATACTGGCCCGGTCGCCGCATATATACCAGCCGTTCTTGAATTTGCTTCTGTAAGTCTCCTCGTTTTTCCAGTAGGTGCGGAACATCGAGGGCCACCCGGGCCTCAGCGCGATCAGGCCGACCGTGCCGGGATTGTTGATCGGTTCGAATGTTTTAGGATTAACGACCGTAGCCGTGATTCCCGGAAATGGCTTTCCCATCGATCCTGGCTTGATCGGCATGCCGGGATAATTGGTGATCACGATACTGCCGGTCTCGGTCTGCCAGAATGTATCGTGGAACGGCAACCCGAACGCCTCCTTCGACCAGATAACCGCCTCGGCGTTGAGCGGTTCGCCCACACTGCAGAGATGACGCAGCGAGCTCATGTCGTATTTCGCCACCGGCTCCTTGCCTTCTTTCATCAGCAATCGGATAGCGGTCGGCGCCGAATACCAGACCGTAACTTTGTGTCTCTCGACAAAGGCGTACCACTTCTCCGCCCCGAAACCGGCATCGAGCACCACCTGTGTCACACCATTGGCCCATGGCCCGATGATGCCGTAAGAGGTACCTGTCACCCATCCGGGATCGGCTGTGCACCAGTAAATGTCTTCGTCTTTGACATCGAGCACCCATTTGGTGGTCAGGTATTGCGCGATCAGCGAATAATGCACATGCTGGGCACCCTTTGGCTGCCCGGTCGTGCCCGAGGTGTAATGCAGCACTGACGGTGTCTCGGCGGTCGACTCGTACGCCTTCCAGTCATCAACACGGGGGACACGCTCCATATCGAATGCCACCTCGCGCTCCTTGAGGGGAGATCCCTCGGAATCAACCACGATGATATGCTTCAATTGGGGAAGCTGCTCTCTTATCTTGCGAACCTTAGCCACATGCTTTTTCTGTGTCAGAATCGCGGCCGTCTCGGCGTTGCTCAGCCGCGTATGCAGCGATTCATCCCCGAATGCCGAGAACAGCGGTTGAGCAATCCCGCCCATTTTGAGAATACCAAGAAACGAAATGTACAGCTCCGGCACCTTGTCCATGAATATGCAAACGCGCTCGCCGGGCTTCAGGCCCAGGCCGCATAGCAACGACGCGAACGTGTTCGACAACTGCCGGATATCATTATAGGTGAATTTTTTCACATGCCCTTCGTGATTTTCCCAGACAAGTGCCAGCTTGCTCGCTTTCCCCATCTGGCAAACGCGGTCGCTGCAATACCATCCGATATTGATCTTGTCCCCCTTTTTGTACCCCAGCTCCTTCTCGCCGATCGACCAATCGAATCCCCGAAGCCTTTCCTCGTATGAGCCGATATTTGACATTATGCCATCCTTCTTCATTTCACAGGTGTCTCGGGAACTGTGATTCCCGAAACGCCAATTTCTATTTTACATTCAACATTATTCCCATTTCATGATTCCAACACCACATTCGCCATCGCCCAGTGATCGGTATGCGACAGCGACATAAACACGTTCCGCACGCCGCGCGCCCCGGCCAATTCCGCCGCCTTGCCGGATAGCGTTATGACCGGCTTGCCGCTGGCCTCATTGGTCACCTCGACATCGTGCCAGGAAATATCCACCCGCGCGCCATCGCTGACCGCCTTGAAGAACGCCTCCTTGGCCGCAAACCGCGCCGCAAAATGACGTTCCGGATAGCGCTTGCCCCGGCAATATGCGATTTCCTCGGAAGTAAATATCTGTGCGGTAAATCCGTCGTCCGCGCCAAGCTGCCGCTTCACACGAGATATATCTAAAATATCACACCCTATCCCGACAATCATCCCAAAATCTTCCCATCAAAACCCAAACATCAAATCACGTCCCCGCTTATTCCGACCCGCAAAATCTCCTGCATGGTCGAGAATAATACCCATTTTCATTAAGGATAATTAGCCATGAGGGAAGTGTCAAGGGAAATTGGTTTTTGCAGAGCAATTTATTAGTGGCTGGCGTACCTCCCGGTGCGCCAGCGCTTGCGTAATATGGAAGTGTCAAGGGAAATTCAATAATTATGCCTCAGGACGCTAGTGTCCTGCGTCTAACGCTTCTTTACATTTGAAAGCGGCCATTTTGGGTTGTCATGAAATGTCCTTAATGGCTAAGTCGTTACTTTTCAAGTTATTACAAGAACACTTGCGAAATTAAGGTATTGTCAACATCGTCAAGAAATTTATGACGCACTACGCTAGCTTCATTATAGCGAATTCCGGAAGCCCTCAAGAATGTGGCACGCACCTCCGTCTGCCACGGCTTTATTGGGGTGGCATGCTTTGCGCGTCGCAGACGCGCTAAGCATGTTGATATGCTGGGGCTGCGCCCCTGCCTGACAGCGGTGCGCGCGGCGCACCCTACCTTTTCGCCTACTGGTTATTGGCTACTCGCTATTCGCTACAGGCTATTGCCTTTATTCCCAATTCCGCAATCTGCATTATGTAAGTGGCAGATACTGTATGGAAATGCGCGGCCCGAACGGGCCGCCCAGCGGGTCTGGAAAGACCCGCCTATTCGAATATTCGGCTTTCCCAACGTGGCTATGTGGCTTGCGGCTCTTCTTTTTTGCCTACTGGCTACTCGCTATTCGCTACTCGCTACTCACTACTGGTTACTTCGCTTTCTTCTTACGCGCCGCCTTGGGCTTCTTCTCGGGCTGCTTCATCTCGATTCCCAGCGCGTGAAATAGCACCTCGCTCACGCGCTCCACCGGGATAAACTCGATTTTCGATTTGATCTCCGGAGGAACCTCTTCGAGGTCGCTGACATTCCTTTTCGGCATGATGACTTTCCTGATCCCCGCCCTGTATGCCGCCAGCGCCTTCTGCTTGATACCGCCGATCGGCAGCACGTCGCCGCGAAGTGTGATCTCACCGGTCATCGCCAAATGAGGCTTGACTGGCTTGTTTATCAGCACCG
>MEWP01000047.1:74868-90293 GCA_001775395.1 candidate division Zixibacteria bacterium RBG_16_53_22
TCCCCGCCGATGGCCCATCCTTGGGCGTGGCCCCCGCCGGCACGTGAATATGAAAATCGTGATTCTCGAACTCGGAGTTAGGGATTCCAATCTCTCGCTCATGCGACTGCAAGTATGACAGCGCCGCCCGCACCGATTCCTTCATGATATCGCCCAACTGCCCGGTCAGCGTCAGACCCTTCTTCCCGGGCATCTTGGTGGCCTCCACGAACAGGATTTCGCCTCCGGCCGAGGTCCACGCCAGGGCCGGCACCACTCCCACGTGCGACGTCCGCTCGGCGACCTCCTGGTAAAATTTCTCGGGACCCAGGAACTCGCGCACCCTCTGGGGGTCGACCTTCATGTCACTGACCTCGCCGGCGGCCACTTTCCTGGCCACCTTGCGGCAGAGCGTGCCGATCTCACGATTCAGGTTGCGCAAGCCCGATTCCCGCGTGTAATCGGAGATGACCTTCTTTATGGCGGCATCGGTGATACTCATATGATCCGTTGTCAAGCCATGATCCGAAAGGTTGCGCGGCACCAGGTATTTCTTGGCAATCGCCAGCTTCTCCAGATCGGTGTATCCCGGTATCTGGATGACCTCCATCCGGTCCAGAAGCACCGGCGGTATCGTCTCGAACATGTTGGCGGTCGTGATAAACATTACTGATGACAGGTCAAAGACAACATCGAGGTAGTGATCGGAGAAAGTGCTGTTCTGCTCTGGGTCGAGGACCTCGAGCAAGGCCGCCGCCGGGTCGCCCCGGAAATCCTGCCCGATCTTGTCGATCTCATCGAGCATGAATACCGGGTTGTTCGAACCGGCTTTGCGAAGACCCTGTATTATGCGGCCGGGAAGCGCCCCGATATATGTCCGTCTATGGCCCCTGATCTCGGCCTCGTCGCGCACGCCGCCCAGCGAAATGCGATGAAACTTTCGCCCCATCGCCCGCGCGATCGATTTTCCCAGCGAGGTTTTCCCGACTCCGGGAGGCCCAATGAAGCAGATGATCGGCCCCTTAAGCTGCGATTTCAGCTTTCTGACCGCGAGATATTCCAATATCCTGGCTTTGACTTTTTCCAGATCGTAATGATCCTCGTCGAGTATCTTCTCAGCCTGTTTGATATCCAGCAGGTCTTGCGTCGCTACCGACCAGGGAAGTGTCACCAGCCAATCGAGATAGGTGCGGCTAACTGTGTACTCTGCTGCCGAGGGATTCATTTTCGACAAACGTTCAAGTTCTTTCTCGGCGACCTCCTTGGCCTCGGCCGGCATCCTGGCGGCCTCTATCTTGGCTCGGAAATCCTCGATTTCGACAGTCCGTTCATCGGTCTCGCCTAATTCCCTCTGGATCGCCTTAAGTTGCTCGCGCAGGATATATTCCCTTTGCGATTTGCCCATCTCGCTGGCCGCCTCCGTCTGGATCTTCTTCGACATCTCCAGAACTTCGATCTCCTTGGCGATCAGGGTCGTCAGCCGCTTCAGACGCTCGCTGACATTGGCGATTTCCAGCGCCTCCTGCTTCTGAAGCGTGGTCAGGTTCAGATTCGAGGCTATCAGGTCGGCCAACTTTGACGGGTCCTCGGTGTTAATAGCCGAGACCTGCAGATCGTCGGGGAGATATGGCGCCAGTTGCACAACCTTCTTGAGTTGCTCCAGGATATTCCGCACCAGGGCCTCCGTCTCGACATTCTGCTCGAGCACCTCCTCGATTTGTTCGACCCTGGCCTTGAGATAAGGCTCGACCTCGATATATTCGCCGATCTTCACGCGCGACAACCCCTGGACCAGGAAACGGACGGAGCCATCGGGGAAACGAAGCATCTTGAGTATGGCGCCGACCGTGCCGATCTCAAAAAGGCCATCCGGGCCGGGGAAATCGACATCGGGGTCCTTCTGCGTGGCCAGGACAATCGGTTCGCCTGCCATCAGAGCGTCATCTATGAGTTTGGCATATCTGGCCTCGGAGATCATCAGCGGCATTACCAGCGATGGAAACACCACCGCCGATTTGATCGGCAGCACCGCCAGCGGCGTGGTCGATATCTTCTCTTTATCGAAAATCGCAGTGCCCTGGCTTTCGGGCTTTATCGAACCATCTGTCACATTACCCTCCAGTCTATCCTAATGCGAACATCATTCCTGTTGACGCGTCATATTATGGTTACCAACCATCATCTTAAGCAGGCCCCGAAAAATCGTGTCATCGCGAGCGACCGTAGGGAGCCCAGGCGGATCCAACGGACCCGGCAGGTCCGTCTGGACGTGGCGATCTCACCGCAAAATTCCGGCTCATTAATAATGCAATGAGATTGCTTCGTCGGCCAAATGGCCTCCTCGCAATGACCCCCCGTTTTCATTGGGCGGCCCAAATGGGCCCCTTGCTTGCCGCGCCTTACTCGGTTATTCCCCCATACTGCTCAATCTGGTTTCCAAGCCACGTCTCAAACTTCGTCAAGCGCTCCTCGGTGCTGAACTTAACCACGTATTCGCCTTTCTTGTTCGAGGGCGCATCGAGTGGATTCCACATAAACTTGAAATCGGCCTCCAACTTCTTGCGATCGCCTGCGGCTGTCTCCCACCCGGACGAGTCGACATCCTGACCGCCAAGGAATATCAGCAGGAAACTGTCGGGGACCATCGGCCGCTTCCTGATCTCAATCGTAAACGTGCGGAAACGAATCTTGCCTTCTTCAATCATCTATCCGGCTCTCCTGCATGACCTTTCAAGTTTCGGATACAAATATATAGCTTAAACATGGGATTTATGCAACTGTATTGAAGGCTTTCAAGTCACACATTAAACCTGAACAATATCACGTCCCCGTCCTGCACCACGTAGTCCTTGCCGTGCACGTGAAGCTTTGCCTCGTCGCGGGCCTTGGCCCAGCTCCCCAACCGATCCAAATCGCTGTATGCCACCACCTCGGCCCGAATGAATCCGCGTTGAATATCGCTGTGGACCTCCCCGGCTGCCTGGTGCGCCGTCTGATCCTTGTGTATCGGCCAGGAGTGGACCTCCACCGGGCCGCCCGTCAGAAACGCTATCAGGCCCAACAGCTCAAACGATTTGCGCACAATGGCCGATGATGCCAGCTCCTCCAACCCCAACTCCTTCATGAACTCGTCGCGCTCCGATTCGCTGAAAGAGGCAATCTCCATTTGAAGCAAGGCGCAGATATGCGAGAGTGCGGTTTTCGGAGTGCCGGACAGATTGGAAAATTCACTCTCCCAGCGGACACTGTCGGCGCATTGCCTTTCGTCGAGATTCAAAATGTACAGCATCGGTTTGGCGGTCAGGAATCGATATCCGGAAAGCTGCTTGGTCTCGCTTTCGGTAAAATCAAGCACCCGCAGAGGCGCCCCGCCATCGAGCGTCTTACGGCACTTTTCCAGCAGGTGCAATTGCGGCTCCTCTTCTTTCTTGCCGACTTTCATAGCGCGCGCGATTTTTTCCAGGCGCCCCTCGATAAGTATCAAGTCCTGCAAGATCAATTCGGAGTCGACATCGGCTATATCCCGCTTGGGGTCGATTGAGCCGGCCGGATGCGCCACATTGGGGTTCTCGAAACACCGCACCACCTGCAGCAGGGCGTCGGTCTGCCGGATCGAGTGCACGTAAGCGGCCTCTTTCTTCTTGTCGGTGCCATCATGCGTCAGGCCGGCGATATCGATATATTCAATCTCGGCGTGCGAAATCTTCTTAGGATTGAATATCTCCGCCAAACGTTCGAGCCGCCGGTCCGGAACTTTGACCACCGAGATATTGGCCGCCTTGCCGGTCGCATAAACCCCGACTGCGGCATGCGACCCCGAGATGGCGTTGAATACCGTGGTCTTGCCGGAAAGCGGCAAACCTATGATCCCTAACTGCAGCATTTCCTGAAGACTAATATATAGGCCAGCGGCATCTTTATCATATTTATTTTTTCGAAATCGGCCTCCGCCGCCAGATATTCCACCCTCGACGGCGCATAGAATCGGCGGTCGCCTGTTATTGGGTAGATGCTCAGCATGATATTGATGAAGTGCCGCATTAACGGTGGGAAATATGGTTCCGCCAGAATCAGAATGCCGTTGCCGTTTAGGATTCGCGCGGCCTCCAGCATGACAGGCACGGGCTTCTCCATATGATGCAGGACTCCCGAAATGACGGCGCTTGCGAAAGACGCGCTTTTGAAAGGTAACGTTTCGGCTACGCCCTCAACCAGGTGAAGCGAGTTGCCGAAACGTATTGAGCCTTTCTCACGAGCCAGCAATAGACCTTGCTTTGTTATGTCTATCCCGCAGACATCGTCGTATCCCGCTGCGAGAAGCTTGCCGGCTAACCGCCCGGGCCCGCAGCCGATATCCAGCAGGGGAGAAGGCGGCCGAATCGCGAGTATTTCCCGGTCCCAGCGATCAAGATAGGTGTTGATGAATTCCGAGCGGTCATAGAAGCCCGACCATTTTTCGAATGTATCGCGCGATGCTCGGTCCGATGATTTAAGGAGACTCAAGCCGGTATGTCCACTACGCTATTGAATATATAATTCGGCCGGTGTTTCACGGCGATTTTCTCGGCCGCCTTTGGGTCCCGTTGCGATCCGGTCAATACCCAGCATGTCGCCATCCCCAGTCGCTTGGCGCCGACCAAATCCGCGAATGGATCATCCGATACCATCAAAATCTCCCCCTCAGGCACGTCCCATCCCTTGATCGCATCGAGAAAGAACCGCCGTTCCGGCTTGCCGCAGACCACCGCTCGCGTAAGGGTAGCGTGCTCCAGGGCCGCCGCGATCGGACCGGCCGACATGGCGATCTCGCGCTTTTCGTTGACAAAACGCCGGTTGCGGTGAAGCGTGAACAGCACCGCCCCGTTCTCGATTATGGCGCTGACCGCCATATTCATCTTCTCGTATGTCAGGGTCGGATCATATCCCACCAGGATCGATTGCGCGCTGCTGTTTTCCACCGGCTCGATGCCTTGTCGGCGCAGGTAGTCTTTCACCGCCGGGGCCGCCATGGCGTAACACGACTTTATTTTTCGCCGACGCATCCTTACTACGGCCTCGGTCAGGCAGGTGAAGTAGTCGCTCTTCTCAAAAACGAATCCCTTCGATACGAGTATTTCATAGAGATCATCGGGCGATTCCGTGGTATTATTCGTTACCAGGCGGGCACGGACACCCCGAGGCGCCAGTGAGTTGAACCACTCGACTGCCCCCGGCACCGGCGCGTATAACTTGTCGAGTACGATAGTGCCTTCGATATCGAGCAGCAAATGGGTATAGTTTCTCATACCGCGTTAAGATATCGTCGGCGGTATCTGATTGCAACTGCGATATCAAGCGCCCTGGTGATGAGGTTGGAGGTGCCATTGTTCGTATACCCGTTTCATCTGGGCGATATGCTTCCCGGCGTGATTGGCGTATATATCGAGAAGATCTTCCGTTGTCATGGTTCCCCGCTCGGGATGAATGACTGCGTGTTGCCAGATCATATCGGGCGCTTTTCTCAGGGTCGAGTAAGACGCCGCTCGAAGCCATTTGAACAATTCCAGGTAGTCCTCAGCGCTCTGACTGGCATAATCCAGGTGAAGCGCCCATCCCTCTTGATCATAGGTCAAGATCGGCTTTCCCGGCTCCGAAATCGCCTTCCTGAAACGAATATACCCGTTGGCCTCGCTGTCGGCCAGGTGGATGATTATCTCGTGAATACTCCATGCGTTCGGCGACGGCTTGTAATGCCACATCTCGCGGGGCAGATGTCCTAGCGCCTCCGAAATTTCATAATAAGCATTGCCGTATACCTCGATCTTTTGATTTCTCTCGACATTAATCATCGCAAACCTCGTATTGCCGGCCCTTCATTTTTTTAGATTCAACAATCCCATGTCTGCCATGGTTCCCCATTTGCTTATTTATGAAATCATCCGGTTTTCCTTTTTTGGCTTTCGCCGGGCATGCCCGGTTATTAGCCGTCCCAAGCCGATGTCCCTGCCGACGCTCGGTCAGCCGCGACCCGAGCTGCCAAATCCCACAGCATGCACCTCTATTATTATTATTGCAGAGAATCATCCCTACTCTTATATTCCCCCGATGGAAAGGTGCGCTTTTCGTGGCTGATATTGTCGCCGGCAAGAAAGTCGGACTAAAGGAAAACTTCCTCTCGCTCCGAACCGCCCTCGGTTTTGCGGTGGCGGTAGTTATCATCTACATTTTCCTGCGGAATTTCCCGCTGGGGGAGGCCCTGGCCAGCATCGCCACCGCCAAATGGCCCTTTCTGGCCCTGGCCCTGGCAGTGTTCTATATTTCACTGCCGTTGCGCGGCGCCCGCTGGGGCTTCTTGCTCAGGCCGGCCGAGGTCGAGGTGTCGACATCTTCGCTGTCGCATTATTATTTTCTCTCCTGGTTTGCCAACGCCGTCCTGCCTGCCCGCATCGGCGATATCTACCGCGCCTACCTGCTCAAGAAAAACGAGGATGTCCCCATCTCACTCTCGTTTGGCGTCATCTTTTCCGAGCGGGTTTTCGACCTGGCCATCACCGCCAGTCTGGTGGTCCTTTCGGGTTCGTATTTCTGGGGAGTCATTAAAGGCACCGATGAGAGCCGCTATCTTCTGTGGGGCATCGTTGCCACTGTCTCCATAATCCTCATGTTTATCGCCGGCGCCTTTTTCCTCCCGCGCCTGACCAGGCTTGCGCCTCAAGCGTGGCGGCCGTCCCTGGAGCGTTTCCGGGGCGGCATTTTCAGATGGCCATCCCTGCTGCCCATCGCAATTCTAATGACGCTTGGCGTTTGGCTGACAGAAGCTCTCCGGCTTTACCTGGTGTTCCTGGCCTTCGATCTTAAAGTCGGGTTCCTGGCCGCCGTCTTCATTTCTCAGGCCGCCCTTATTCTAATTTCGATTCCCCTTTCCCCGGCGGGCCTGGGCCTGGTCGAGCTCCTCATGTTCAAGCTCCTGTCCTCGGCTGATATCTCCCTGACGACCGCCGGAGCGGTCACGCTGTCCGACCGCCTCATAAGTTACTGGAGCCTTGTCATTTTCGGCGGAATCTCTTATATTCTGTCCCCGAGGATCAGATGAAAAATTTCCTGATTTGCATTCCAACCTACAACGAGCGCGAAAATGTCGAGCACATCATCCGCGAGGTGCTGGCCCAGGGCCCCGATATCGAAATCCTCATCGTCGATGACAATTCCCCTGACGGCACCGCCTCGATCGTGGAAGGCCTTATGCGCGACGACCCGCGCATACATATCCTCAAACGTTCCGGCAAGCTCGGCCTGGGCACCGCTTATGTCGATGGTTTCACCTATGGCCTGACCATGCCCCGGATCGCCTACCTGATGGAAATGGACGCTGATTTCTCGCACGATCCCAAATACATCAAAGATTTCCGCGAGGCCATTAAGGATTACGACCTGGTTATCGGATCCCGCTATTCGGACGGCATCTCGATTGTCAACTGGCCGATGAGCCGCCTGCTGCTCTCCTATTTCGCCTCGATATATGTGCGGATTATCACCGGCATGCCGATCAAAGATCCTACCGGCGGCTTCAAATGCTTCCGCCGTGAGGTCCTGGAATGGCTCGACCTCAAGCGCATCAAGTCCAACGGCTACGGCTTTCAGATCGAGATGGATTTCTTCGTCTGGAGGGGCGGATTCCGCATCCGGGAAATTCCGATTCTTTTCATTGACCGGCGCGCCGGAACCTCCAAGATGAACCGCAAAATCATATTGGAGGCCATGATCGGGGTCTGGAAACTGTTCTTCAGAAAGCTCTTCCGGATTGATAAACTGCGCAGGCGGGAGGTTGCCCGGGGCAGGATCGCGCCCACTCCTCTCGAGCCCGGAGCGCCGTCAAGATAAGGGCCCCGCGTATCCAGCGATACCAGGGTCGATATTTCCGGGGATCAACAACGATGAAAACAAGCGCCAAAAAATTCGCTCGAGGAGCCTTAAGCTCCTTGCTCTTTTTAAAATAATGGTCTATATTGGGACCTGTTAATTTGATTTTTTTTCGCTGCAAAAGGAGAGAGTTGATGAGGAAAATCATTGGCATTGTTGTGATCTTGCTGATGGCATCAGGATATGCAGCTGCCGCCGAATACTGGCATTTCGGTGCCGGTGTCAGGCTCACTGGCGTCATGCCAGGCAAGGATTATTCTAATGCCCTGGGCATGGGGGCGCTTCTCACTTTCGGTGATCCCGACTCGCGATTCACCACTCAAATGGATTTCGACACCTGGAACGCAAAATTCACTCGCGACGGCGAGATGGTTCTCGTGAGCACGCTGCAACAATTGTCCCAGGACCCACCGGACTCGGTTTGGAAGCTGGCCGATCACAAATACTCCGGAATCGGATTCGGTATTTACGAGAAATACCGCGCCCTCGATATCTCATCCACTTTTTCCACTTATATAATCGGCGGCTTCGGGGCCTACTTCCTTGATTTTCAAAGGGAGGAACGCACCGATTACGCCACCGTGGAATTCCGCTCGTACGGGCTGCATTCCCTCTTCCAACTGGCCGGCGGTTTGGGGCTTGATGCCGCCTTCAGCCGGCACGTGGCCTGCTTTGTCGAGGGTAGATACGTCGGTATATTAAACGGCGAAAAGGACGACCCCGCGCTTGACATCAAGAGAGAGGATGCCAGCCTGGTGAAGGGCTTGCTCGGCATTCGATATACATTTTAAAATAACTCTTATGCCTCAGGATGTCGGCCACCTGGCCTTCCATCCTGAGGCATATTATTGCCATACCCCTTGTGAAATGATCTAATCGCCTGGCTTGCCCTGTCCCCTGACCCGGTCCAGGAGGTTCCTCACAAACCGAAGCCTCTCGCGTCTCGATTCGAAATATCTTTTGGGGATGACATAAGCCAGTTTGGGGCTGGTGTAGATCAGAAACAGCCTGGGTATATCCTTGATGGCGATCACGCGCGGCCAGACGGTCGTGGCCTGTTTAATGCCGGTTTGGATATGAATTCCGGAATCGTCGAATGTATAAACGCGAGGCTGCATCTGGCTTTCCACGGCCGGGCTTTTGAATATGAATACCTGCAGGAAAAGTATCAACGGCTGCGAAAATCCGACCGCCAATATCAACACCCCCCACATTATGACTATCTTGAGCATGTTCCTGAATGCCAGGTCAGGATGAACCAGGGAGACGAATACTATCCCCATGAGAACAGCCAGTCCGATCGCATCCATGAGCACCAGCCACCTGATATGATGGAAGTTGTACCGGGCGATCTCACCCCTGGAAAGCCTCACCTCGATTTTAAAATCTATCGGCTCCATGCTCCCAATATATATCTCGACAGAAAACTGGGTAAGGGGAATTTGCCCTCGGGCCCGTATTTCGTCAGGCTGCAAGTTGGCGAGTTCACCGAAATCCGCAAGGTGACCCTTTTAAAATAAGTGGCCAATCGGTGTCACGCATATTCGCTTTGATTACCCTTTGGTTTGCCATATATTGCCCGCTAAATGAATTTATTGGCGGCGATAGCTCTAACCATAACATTATTGTCCTATCCGTCCGGCTTTGAGGAGGGAGATTGGGTCACGATAACCAATTTTCGTTTCATCACGTCAGCGGCCATGGACCAGAACAATGTCTATTTCGGCACGGTCAACGGCGTCGCGCGATACGACCGATATGTCAATCGCTGGCTCGACCCCATGACTGCTACCGACGGCATCCCCGACCCATACATCGAAAATATCGCCTACGACCCCAATGACGATCGCGTCTGGGTAAATACCCGGTATGGTCCTTCTTACTATCAACCGACATTCAGGCAATGGTATGCGGGAACAGAATTTCCTCTGAACCTGGCACGCAATGATTTCAAGGCCTCGGCCCTGGGTGTGCTGGTCACCGATTACGGCTATACTTATCAAAACGGCAGGCTGACCGATCTTAATTTTCGCACCTTCCAGTTGACCAGGGGTGTCGACGACAGTTTCAACCATCTCTATGTCGGCACCTGGGGTCTGGGGGCGGTTGTAATCAAACCGCGCTATGGCGACCTCAAGCTCCTGCCCTATGGCATTTACACCGAGGAGGTCACGGCGCTGATCCGGGTCGGCGATAAATTTTGGATCGGGGCCGGCCTCGATGAGTTCGGCGATCCGGGAATCACACTCTGCGACACCTCGCTTCAACAATGGAAATATTATGTGCCGCGCTACACAACCGGCATCGGGTCGACCCGAATCTCCTCGGCGCTGGGGGATGACAAAACCGCATGGCTGGGGACCGATTACGGCCTGCTGCGCTACGATTATGATAGCGAATCATTCACAACACTGGCCGATTTCTCACCCCTGCCCTCGGTGGTAGTGAACTCCCTGGCCATGGACTCGGCGTGGATTTATGTCGGCACCGACCGCGGGCTGGGATTCGTGAGCAAGAGTGGCCTCTTTGAGCGGCGTCGGCAGAAGAAGCCAGAGGAGTCGGGCGATACCATCCAGGCCGTCAGGGACGAGGCCGGAGCGCCGTTGACCGGCAAGAATCGCCTTCAAGGATGGCGTGTCAATTGCCTTAAGGTCATCGATTCTTATATGTATGTCGGCTCGGACCACGGTGTGCTGCGCCGCGTGGTCAACACTTACGGCGATTTCGAATATATCAACACTCCCCAGGGGATGCTCTCCGACGATATCCTCGATATCGCCAGGAATGGTGACTCTCTCTTCTTCGCTACCCGCAACGATATCATCGTTGTAAATTTCAAAACCGGCCAGGCCACCACTATTTCGGATTCAAAAGGTTTTGGCCGGTGGCAAATCAGGAAAATCCTGGTCGACAGCCTCAATCTCTGGGCGGCCACCAGCTCCGGCTTGTGGAAATACCGCTTGTCCGACGGTTATAACCGCCTTTTCACGCGCTCCGATGGCATGATTTCCGACGATGTGCGCTCACTTGAAATGCTGGGCGATTTCCTCTGGATGGCCACGCCGCAGGGGGCAATCCGATTCCACTGGAACCGGCCCGGACATATAGATTAGACTGCCCCTCTCTCATCCCGCTTTAGCTCAAGTGCACGAATCGAAGAGGGCAGGCAGGCTTGCTTGTTGCACGCCGAATTGAACCGGAACGGCGGGTATCAAATAAGCAGGCCGGATACCTGGTATTCAAGAAAATCAACCGACACCAGACAAACGATTATCGCAGCATACTAACCATCAATAACTTACCTGGGCGATGCCGGCCTCATTCCGCTTGGCATATCATTTGTATTAGATATTGCTGTAAGTCGGGATTTAGTGAGATTCACATGATCCAAAAGGCGGAAATGAGGAAAGGCTTATGAGAACCTTCAAAATGATTTGGCTAATTTTCCTGGCCCTGGCAACGACCGCAAATGCGAGGTTATTCGATGACCAGCGTAAAGGCCCTATTCTCGGAGGAGGTTTGGGACTGGGCATAACATCATATACCGAGCCCTGGAAGCCCAGCGGTTGGATGGATTTCAGCCTGCATCTGGCCGTGGCGACATCGCTCCAAACAGATTTGAAGGCCGGCTGGGGGCTTGATCAACAAAATGAGATATTTATCACGTCGAAGATTTCCTGGTTTTCCGAGGATTTCAACTCCGGTTATCAATCGCCATCGAAAGATATCACGGTCGCCGACGGCTTATTGGGAATCGCGGTCACGCATTATTTCAATAGCCAGCCACCGTCGTTTTTTATAAGCGGCGGAATCGCCCGGGCCACCTGGTCAAGCCCCTTTGACGGGGAATTTCTGAACTCATTGGACGGAACAGGATTTTTCCTGGGGATCGGTCATGAGATCAAACGGCATTATTGCATCGAAATCGACCTGCTTTACGGGAATGTCGATTTTCCATCATATGATGCAAGTGAAAGCATCGGATCGCTCACCCTGAGAACAGTTTTCATCGGCACGGCCTATTGATTGAAATGACATCTTATGGCCCCGGATAAGGCTACTCGACCCTTGTTCTGATCAATTTGACCACAATGCCGGAGGCGGTGGGGTCGACACATCGGGCGAATTCGGTTGTGACGCCGTCGGGATCGATCACCTTCTCATAGGGCGTCCCCTTGTAGGTCCAGGGGAGCGTGCCGCCGTAGCGCAGCGCCTGAATCATGCCGTCGATAGATCCCAGCAACCAGGGGCAGAGCCTGCCGCCATCGTCGGGGTAGACAAATTTCTGGCCACGCTGGTAACTCTTCACGCCGTTACCGCGATACATCCAGGCGCAGATGCCCTCTTTCTCCAGGCTTTCCGGGTAGATGATGCGATCGCCGTCCCTTTGCAGTGACCCGCCTTTCCCCTCGAATATTTCAATTTCCATTTTGTAGGAGGGCATCGGTAAATCCTCATACATTCTCGCGCGCCCATTTCAGGGAGCGCAGGATTAAGATCGTTTATCGATCCGAATTTATAAAAAAATGACGGATGGTGTCAAGGATGTTATGGGAGGCGTTGTTGGCAGGCACGTGAGCGGGGAGTTGGTCTCCCCGTATGATGTCGCCTCCCTAAAGCCGTCTCACTAACATGCAGATATCGATGGCATGGCCGCGCGCCGGCGGCGGGATATTGGTAATGCGCACGATAGCGTTGGCAATCAGGTCACCCTCGAATCTATACCCCAGCGTATCGGCCGGCGACCAGACAAATAGCTGTTCCCCGATATCGAGGTTGAGCGCTTGTTCGGGCATATCGTTTTCCAACACCGCTTGAAATTCGAGGATATATCGGCCGGGCTCGTTCATCAGCGGCCATTGAATCTCCTGAACCGGCGCCTCCAGACGGCCGCAGTATTGCAGGACCGTGTCGCGCACAATCACCGTGTCCAGCGGCACATATATCGTATCACCGGGCACAAAAACTGTGTCTGCAGGTGCATAGACCGTGTCACCGGGGACATATAGCGTATCGCCGGGAACGTATATCGTGTCACCGGGCACGAAAATCGTATCGGCCGGCGTATAAAGGGTATCAACCAGGAAGACCGTATCGGCGACCTGAATTATCACCACGACCGTATCGGTCCGACCGGTGACATCTTCCGTTGTGAGCGGGCTGGAACAGCTCATAATCTGCGCCGCCGCCGAGGCAACAGCCGCGATTGCGATCAGCCACAGCATCCTTTTTCCGAATGATCCGGTCATTTGCCGCCTCCGATCAACTGGTAGGACAGCGATACCAGGAATTGATTCCACCTGATATTCGCCCTGTCGGTGCCATAGACTTTCTTGAGTGGATGGTAGTATGCCCCTATCAACACTCGCGGGTAAGGGGAAACGCGGGCCCCTAAAACCGGCCCCTCTGTCATCCTGACATAGCGATAGTATGCCTGCGAGATATCCTCATGCCGAAGCCACCCGGCTGACAGACCAACCGGCCCGGAGAACCGGGGATAGACTGTGATCATCGCGCCGGCCAGGCGATGCCATGTATAAAGGCGACGACCGGCGAAGCTGGAACGGCTGTCCCACCAGGTATGCCCCACTATGCCCTGAATGTACAGCCATCGCTTATAGACAAACGCACCCGTTCCAGTGGGCACGACACCGAATGGAGTGGTGGAAAGCCCGGCTGTCATCTCGATCACGAGGTCACTTACCAGTGGATGGGCGCCGGGCTGCTGTCCAAGCGGCCGATTTCGGAGTGAGTCTAATTGCTTTTGCAGAGAATCAAGGCGGGCGGAAAGACCGCCGAATCTGTGCACCACGCGAACACTCACGTATCGAAACTCCTGCCCCTCCTCATCCTCCTTCATGGTTTCGATACTGATCCTGTTGGAATCGGCGTTAAGGCGTTGCACGAGGATCTTCTCAACCAGGTCGGCCCGTCCTACAGACAGGCCGGCGTTTTTGGCGTCGTGACCGGCGCGGTACCGCACGGCGTCGCGGCTGCCCCGCACGACAATTTCGGCCAGCGGATCGACATTCAGGCTCTCCGCCAAGGCCTCGAGCTGGGGCAGGTAGGGTTTGAAGAATTGCCTGTCGACACTTTCCCCGGCGCCGAGAGGAAATCCGCGGATAATGACCTCTTGCGCCTCGACCGCGCCGATGGCAACAAGGAGTATCAGCAACCCCAATCCGGAAGTGCTGGCCTTATTAGTTTTACTCACAAGTGACCTCCCTTTTCTTCCGGGGGCAGGCGACCGATTTGTGCGCCTGGCCTGGAGCAAAGGAATAATTCAAGACCCCCAATATCCCATGGGGTCAAACAATGATATTTTTTGGCCAGTACCTTGAAAAGAGTCGGTTGGGCGGAAACTCTAAGAGAGCGTGACGGGTATGCTTTCCCGAATTCATTCCCCCGAAACCATACCACCGTCAGCTTACCACTTTCAATATACTCCCCTGAACATCGATTGCAAGTGCGAATTTTGAACAGTTCAGTAGGTGAGATTTCGCAGGACATGTCACCAAAGTCATTAACAGGCAACGAACTATGGCAAATTAGCGGACCTCGTCCCGATGTTGTCTGTCACGGAATTGATATGGTTGGTGCATCGGTCGAAGGCTCTGCTTCCGGTTCCTATTCTCCGTTCCTCCCACTTTTCTTCGATCTGGCTTTCTGGATTTAATTTACTCCCACTTTGTCTGTGGGAGGGATCCGCGGATCACAATATCCCACGGGTTCGAAGGCATCCGGGCCCGGACGTGAGTCCTTCCACTAATACGGCCCCTGCAAAAGAAAATGCATTTTGTACATTCTTTTTATGTTAAGTCGTTGCGACACAAGGAGAGGATTTTTCGAGTTGAACCATATGGATATTATTATCTGTTAATATGTCTAAAGCCTACAAAAAGATTCAAAACCATTATTATTCTGCCGATAAGGTCTATATAACACAATCAAGGAGGTAGTATGAGACTTTCGAGGATGTTCGTAGTAGCCGTTCTCGTCGCCGTGATGGCGGTTGGCGCGACGGCATTCGACGGCCAGAGGAAGGGATTCCTCCTGGGAGGCGGACTCGGCGCGGGAATGATTACATACACCCAGACCATGGAATATGGCGGCCTGTCGATTACAAGCGACCGCGAGAACAAGGGCGCTTTCAATACCGATTTCAAGATCGGTTACGGTATTAATGAGAGGACCGAGGTCTATTACACGTCGAAGGTAACCTGGTTCGGCATGGACAACTCGGTTGGCGATGGTGTGACGATTGCCGACGGCCTTTATGGAATCGGTGTCTCGCACAGTCTCAAGAGCTGGATTCCCACCTGGTACCTGACCGGTGGATTGGCCTTGGCCACCTGGACCGCCCCATTCGAGGAAAATTCGAGCACCTGGAGCGGGCTCGGATTTTACCTTGGCGGCGGCTATGAATTCTCGAGGCATTACAGCGTCGAATTCGATGTTATCTACGGCAACCCGGGCGACTCCGAATCCGGCATGGAGGCCAGCGCCAGCTCGACCTCTTTCAGAGCCACCTTCAACGCCCTGGCCTA
>MEWP01000048.1 GCA_001775395.1 candidate division Zixibacteria bacterium RBG_16_53_22
TTCCGCACACGTCGACGAGCGATACCGGGGTCTGGAATTCGGGTTCGCTGGGGCGAAATCAGACATACAGCAGGGTGTTTACATTGGCGGGCGCATTCCCATATCACTGCGCTTTCCATCCCGGCATGACCGGGACCATTACGGTGCAATAACCAAGAACCTTCAAGGAAATCGGAAGGCCGGAGAGCAAAGCGCTGCTTCGGCCTTTGTTTTTGCCTGAATTGCCGAATTCGACAAGTTGAAAATGGCGCGGCCAATGTGAATATTTAGAGTGATGAGACTTCAGAAGCCGCCACATGGCCCGAGGTGTTCACCCGACGGCTCGCTGATAGGGTATGGGTAAGAATCAAATACGCAAGGAGGCGGCCAAAGGCATGACCAAAAGCCATGGGAGTCTATAGTGACAAGCACTGCCTCGCACCGGAACCGCGCTTCGCAGAAGGTCGACATGCGCTCCCTGGCATACACGGTGGAGCTGTTCGACCTTGTCGAGCGCCTGCCGCGAAGGTCGCGCGTATATTCCGGATGGGAATTCCAACGGAACGCGGAGGATATTGCGGTTTACATGGCGGCATTCGCCAGATAGGATGGCCCCGCACTCGTCTTCGCCTCGGCAGGGGCGAGCCCTGAATGCGCCTCTGATTTCAGAATCGGGGGCGCGGCCGTTTTGGGGGTTGAATTAACGGCGCATTGGGGGTATGTTGGGGAGGGATGGATGCCGATGGCCGGAAATTCAAACGGAAGTCGATCAGATTGCAGGGGTATGATTATTCGAATCCAGGGGGATATGCCGTTACAATATGCACCGCCATGAAACTTCATTATTTTGGACACATAGAAAAGGGGGAAATGACTTTGTCCGATGTGGGAAAAATCGCAGCGAAATGTTGGATCGATATCCCCCGGCATTTTACATCCGTTTCTCTAGATAGATATATTGTTATGCCTAACCATGTGCATGGTATCCTGTGGCTTAATAACCAACATCGCGAAAACAAAACGGGGAAATGGATGGCCACGGATTGTAGGGGCGTTCAATTGAACGCCCCTACAAAAAATGAATATTTTTCGCGTATATCTCCATCGAAAAATACCCTCGGCGTTATAATTCGCACGTACAAGGCCGCTGTAACAACATCGTGCAATAAGCGTAGCACAGTTGGTTTTTCATGGCAGCGCAACTATTATGAACATATTATTAGAAATGAAGATGACCTTAATGCAATACGCCAATACATCCTAAACAATCCTGCAAATTGGGCCAATGACGAATTCTATTGCGGGAATTAACATGCCCCACCCGTCACCCCGCACCCCAACCATCTTATTAACCGGCGCCAGCGGGCAGTTGGGGCGACGGTTATTGCCACGCCTAATTGAGGCCGGATACGCTGTCCGGCCGCATTACAGAAACGCCGAGCGGGCCCGTAAATTTTGCCCGCCGGGAACGGCGCATGTTATGGGCGATCTTCTGGACCCGGCATGGATTGATAATGCGGTCGCTGGATGTGAGATCGTGATTCATGGGGCGGCCAGGGTATCCCTCAGCTTAGGCAGGCACGAGGAGCATCGCCTTATCAACGTTGACGGCACCCGGAAAGTGGTTGAGGCCTGTCGACATAACGGCGTTAGGCGGTTGATCTTTGTCTCGACAGTGGCGGCGGTGGGAGCTTCGGAGGATGGCCGCCCGATCGATGAAACCGCGCCGTTCAACCTGGCGGGGTATAATATCCCTTATGCCGAGACCAAACGCGAGGCCGAACAACTGGCGCTGGCCGCCAATGGCGCCGGGCTGGAGGTGGTCTCGGTAAATCCGTCGATCATGATCTCGCCGCCGGATCGTCCTGTCACCGAGCGTGATTTGCGGAAGATCCCGCGCATAATTCCGGCCTATTTCGATTTCGGGGTCAATGTGGTGGAGACCGAGGATGTCATCAAGGGAATCCTCGGCTCAATCGAGAAAGGCCGGCCCGGGGAGCGCTACCTGTTGACCGGCGAGAATCTCGGCCCTGGCCGGGCGTTCGAATTGATCGAGAGGTATTTCGGGATAAAGAAGCCATCGATGAAATTGCCGGTATTTTTTCTCTATCCGATCGCAACAATTATCGAGCTTTTTGCGAAGATAAAGGGGAAACGCCCGAGATTTCATCGCGGGCTGGCAAAGCTGGCGCGGCTGAGATTTTTCTACACTAACGAGAAAGCCCGTCGCGAACTTGGGTTCTCTCCTCGGCCGCTGGAGGAGACGATCGCGGATATTCTGTCTGGTATCGAACGATTCAAAGACAAGCGAGGACCGACATGGCAAAGAAGGTGAACGATCCAAGACTCGACCTGCTCCTGGTGTTTTATGATCAGGCATTCGACAAGAAGGCCTGGCACGGGCCGACCCTGCGCGGCTCGATCCGGGGCCTGAACTACAAGGAGGCCCTCTGGCGTCCGACACCCAATCACCACAATATCTGGGAGCTGGTGCTTCACGCCGCCTACTGGAAATATGCTGTCAGGCGGCGAATCACGCATGGCAAGAAGGGGATGTTTGTTATGGAGGGCAGCAATTGGTTCGAGCTTCCAGCCCGACCCAGCGCCGCGGCCTGGAAAAAGGACGTTGCCATGCTCGACGAATACCATCGCGGCCTGCGCCATGAGATCGAGAAGCTCGACCCGGCGAAATTCCGGCGACTCGACATGATTTACGGAATTGCCAGCCACGACCTTTACCATGCCGGGCAGATCCAGCTCTTAAAGAGGCTCTTGCGCGGCGGAGTGGTGAAGGCCGCCGCATAAAAACGCGGCCGCCCCCGTCTAAAGTGGGTTTTTATTGCCGCATATCTGCCGTCGATATATAATCAGCCGGCACACTTCCGCAAGCCGAAACCTGATGTCCGGAGGATGAAATGGGATTCGCGCGTTTGGGGCTTTGTATTCTGGGACTGACATTCGTTTATGGCCGCGCTTCATCAAGCACGCCCGCAGAGATTGTCAACAACATCGAGCATAACGACAGGCAGAGCGTCCTGACAGGCGCCATCGATACGCTTTCGATCGTGCGCGGCAACGCCGAGTTCCACCTGGGGCCGGGCATGCTAACGATGTTCGATTTCGGATCGGGCCGATTCGCGGCCATGACATACGCCGGCCATGGGAGGTTTCGATTCGCGCCGCCGAACGAGGTGGAGCGGTATCAACTTCATAAATTTACCGATTCCGACACCCTCGACGGCAGTTTCGGCAAGCTCACGATCTTCTTTACAGTGGCGTTAGACCATTTTCCCGACACCGCCGCGTTTGTCGGGGGCGTGGTTGATGATAAAGCCTGGGGACAAATCGACAAGGCGCAATCGGCAATATTCGATCATCTCGATATCAATATAACTAATGAAATTATCGGTGACTTGCTTTCATCATCGCCGGGCACATATTTCTGCGCCTATTTGGAATCGAGCAATGCCGGCGAACTGGTGTTCATGGAGGACCCCTCCAAGGATGACCTTTACGGCCTGTACGAGCTCATCGTCTATAAGAAATGGATCGAGGACACTTATGTGAGCGAGCCATTTTATAATCAGCTGTGCGGGTACTCGCCCGATAACGATTTACCGTCGGAGCGCGGCATCGCGACCATCGATATAACGAGATACTCGATCGAATCGCGAATCGAAGGCAGCGGCGACATGAAAGTCAAATGCGATATTCATTTCATTCCCCGGAGACCGGATCGCCGTCACGCCCGCTTCACATGGTACTACAAGAACAAGTTGATATCGGCCATGAACTCCGAGGGCGACTCCCTGATGGTTATCCGCAGACACGAAAGCGCCGACCTGATTTCAAGGCGCGCCGACGAGTCGGGGTTCGGGTTGATATTCGACGAGCCTCTGGTGGTCGGCCGGGAGGACTCGGTCGAGCTTGTTTACGAATGCAGATCATTGAGGAGCATCTACGGAATTTATTACCCGGTGGATATATCATCATGGTATCCATGGAATATCATCAGGGACATATCATTTTACTCGATGTCATTCGATTGCGATGATTATTACCAGGTGATTTCATGCGGAAACCTCGTCGAATCCGTCAAGGAAAAAGGACGGTGCAAATCCAAATGGCTCACGGCCGCACAGATCAATTATGCCTCTTTTGCGGTGGGGCGTTTCGATTCCAGGACTTTTCAAGCGCCGAATCTTCCGACGGTGGACGTGTACGTTATGAGGGATATCCCGCATACCGAGGAAGCGATCGCTTTGCTGGAGGACTATGGGATTCTTTCCAGCGCCGACATGCTGGGTTCGGTCGGCCGCGATGTCACCAACAGCATGTCATTCTTCACAAGCATGTTTGGCGCCTGCCCTTTCGACACCATCCGGGCCGTGGAATTATTGTCTCAGGGCGAGGGCCAGGGCTCGCCAGGCTTGATACACCTGGCATGGAGCACTTTCCAGGGAAACGATATCGGCGGTTTCGACGAGAGCTTTCGGGCGCATGAGGTGGCTCACCAGTGGTGGGGACATGCGGTCGATGTCGAGTCTTATCGCGATACCTGGATATCGGAAGGGCTCTCCGATTATTGCGGCATGTGGTATTATCAGGCCGCATTCAAGGATAGAGGCGCTTTCGATTTTTTGTTGAATTATAAAAAGCAATTGATCGAATCGGGCGGCGCCATGGGATCAATCGGCGCCAGGGCCGGCCCAGTTGTCATGGGCCGACGGCTTCTCAACACCAAATCGGACGATTATCAGCAAATTGTTTATTTCAAAGGCGCCTACATATTTCACATGATCCGCTATCTGCTTCACGACTACAAGACCGGCTCCGACGATGCCTTCGCCGCTTTCCTCAACGACCTGGCCATCAAGTATAAAGGCAAGATTATCACCACCGAGAAGCTGAGGGCTCTCCTGGAGGATCATGCGGGCGGCGATATGAGGTGGTTCTTCGACCAGTGGGTCTACGGCACCGCCATCCCCAAATATATCTTCAGTTCCAAGTGGGAAAAGAGCCTTAACGGCAAATACGAGGTCACCTGCCATGTCGTGCAGGAGGACGTGCCCGAGGGCTTCCAGATGATCGTGCCGCTGACCATCCTGTTCGATGACGATAAATATATACACCTGAAAATTCGGATCAATCAGCCGGAGGCAGATATCGAGCTGCCGCTTTTGCCCTATAAGCCAAAGAAGATCATCTTCAACACCTTCGATGCCGTGTTGTGCAAGGTGGATTATAAGTAGTCACCGGCCCAATGCGTTCTGATGACGCTTCCATTCAAAGACATCAGAACGGCTATATTGGTGTTGGGGCTCAACATGTTGAGCCCCAACACCAGCAATTCACAAATCGGCCATTATAGGGCAAACAACCAGCCATAGTTATGCAACATGCTTTCTTCGCCCGACCACTGACCAGATACCACCCAGAAAACAGAACCTCCAGCTCGCGCGACCCGGCGGGCATGATTTGTTTCATTATTCGTGCGTGGCGGACGTCCTCGTCCGACACGGTAGTCGCGGCATACGGGGACGTATGCCGCGCACGAAAACTCCCAGCAATATATAGAAATACGGCTTGAAAGAAATTCAAGGCGATGCACCCTGCCTACTGAGTTGTCATTAAGCAGCCGTAGCCGGGGGCCCCTGTGATCGGGTGGCATGCTTCTTCGTCCGTCTTTTCAAGGCGAAGAAGCATGCTGCGATTTTTTGAGGGTGGCGTCAGGTCCTCAGACCTGACGCATTAGAAGGCATGACAAAGGCGTCAGAAGTAACTTCTGACGCCACTTTGAAGCCGGTTTTCCTCGTCCAAATGGACTCGGGAAGCATGCCACCCGAGAAATGCAGCCTTTACCCTATCTCCAGCATCCTATCGAGCGATTTGCGGGCGCGGGAAATGATATGGTCGGGCAGCGTAATCT
>MEWP01000049.1:0-9087 GCA_001775395.1 candidate division Zixibacteria bacterium RBG_16_53_22
CCCCTCGTTTCGTGTCATCGCGAGGAGGCCGAAGGCCGACGTGGCGATCTCATAGTTTATCATAAAGGTCTTCCCAATTCTTATTCATGTTTTCGATCAACTCGATCTTTTTCTTTCGCGACCCGGCCTTAATCTGTTTTTCCCGGTTAATTGCCGAGATCGGATCATAACCATATTCGAAATAAACGAGTTTGTCGACATTATATTTCTTGGTGAAGCCTTCCACCAGCTTGTTTTTGTGAGTAAAGACCCTTCTTTTCAGATTTCCCGTAACGCCGGTATAGAGCACGCGGTTGTATTTGTTGGTCATTATGTAGACGAAATAGATTTTTTCTTCCAAGCCCTATCCCCATGCCATGAGATCGCCACGCTCCCTACGGTCGCTCGCGATGACACATCAATATTTCAATTGGGCGGCAGACGCCCTCGTCTGCCCCCTGATATTCTTGCGGGCGGGCACGGCATGCTTACCCCTGCCCTTGTGCGGGGCCGTGCCCCTACCTTTATGCCTATCAACGTGGGGAATTCGGCGGCTCCTGCGGAACCGCCCCAGCGGGGCTGAAAGCCCCGCCTATTCGAATAGGCTGCCCAATCTCCCCGTTTTAATATCCTGTTTCCTGTTCCCCACTTGGTGTTTCCTATTAACTCAGTCCTCAGCACTCAGCACTTCTTTCCATTCCGCAATCCGAAATCCGCAATCCGCAATTAAAAAACGGGCACGGCCTTATAGCCGTAGGAAATGACCCCGCTCTCGCCATCGGATTGCACCTTGCGGAACTCCAGCTTCACCGGCATGCCGATCGCCAGCTCCTCCGGTTCGACATCGGCTACCTGGCAGAGGATCCGCACACCATCGCCAACATTGACAATTGCGACCGCATACGGCGCCTGGTCGGTGAATCCCGACGGGGCCACGCGGATGACGGTGAATGTCTCCACCTTGCCGGTGTTGCCGATATGTGTCGGCTCAAATTCGCGGCCGTGGCACTCGGGGCAGACCAGCCGTGGAGGGAAGAGGACTTTGCCACACTTCTTGCACTTGGCCGCCTCCAGGCGATACCGCTGAGGCATCCCACGCCAATTTCTCGGTGATGACATCTTACTCGCCCTCCAGGATATGGACTACCGAACTGGCGCCACTTCCACCCATGTTCTGCGCCAAACCGATATTCGCGTTTTTGACCTGCCTCCCCTTTTCGGCCGTGCCCCTGATCTGCTTGACCAATTCCACAATCTGCGCCACGCCGGTCGCCCCCACCGGGTGCCCCTTGGATTTCAGGCCGCCCGAGGCGTTGACCGGGAATTTGCCGTCGACCGCGGTGACACCATCCATAGTGGCCGGGCCGCCCTTGCCGACCTCGACCGCTCCCAGCGCCTCGACCACCATGATCTCGGCGATCGTGAAACAGTCGTGGACCTCGGCGAAATTGATATCGCCGATCTTGCGGCCCGCCATCTCAAGCGCCTTCTTGGCCGCAATTTCAGTCGACTTCAGGTACGATAAATCCTTCCTCTGTGCAAGCTGGATTGTGTCGCTGGCATGGCCGGAGCCTTTTACTTTCACTACACGCTTCTTCGAAATCGATTTTGCCTTATCTGCCGGGCAGAGTATAACGGCCGCCGCGCCATCGGTAATAGGCGAGCAATCGAGTATCGTCAGCGGGTCGGAGACCATGACGGCGTTTTTCACCTGGTCGAGTGTCACATCCATCTGAAATTGAGCCAGTGGGTTCAATTTGCCGTTCTTATGATTTTTCACCGCCACCTGCGCCAACTGGTCGCGAGTGGTGCAGTACTTGTTCATGTGATGGTTGGCCATCATGGCGTAGAGCCCGGGAAACGTAACGCCGTGGAAAACCTCGTATTCCTGGTCGGCGGCGGTGGCCAGCGCGAAAGTCGCCTTGGCCCCATCGACATCGGTCATCTTCTCGACCCCTACGACCATGACTATATCCGAGGCTCCCGAGGCGACGTGCAGGAATCCCGAGCGAATCGCCGCGCCGCCGGAGGCGCAGGCTGACTCGACCCGGGTGCCCGGGGTTGGGCAGATGCCCGCGTAATCCGGCCCGATTGAGCCGAGGTGCTCCTGGTCGGTGAACAGGCCCGATGACATACAGCCGATATACATGGCATCGACTTTGTCAAGCCCGGCGTCATCGAGGGCGAGCAGGGCGCTCTCGGCGATAAGGTCGGAGATCGATTTCTCCCAGACT
This sequence comes from candidate division Zixibacteria bacterium RBG_16_53_22, assembly GCA_001775395.1. Lineage (GTDB taxonomy): Bacteria > Zixibacteria > MSB-5A5 > UBA10806 > UBA10806 > UBA10806. Next base: position 2,214 of record MEWP01000049.1, read on the forward strand.
TCACCCCATTTATTCATCCCGATGCCAATAACTGCCACATCTCTCATTTATTTAGTTCCTCCTTAAAAAACTCAATTGAATACCATCAAATTTTATCTGGTCCCCCGTATCGCCCAGGCCCGGGCTGTCAGCGAAATTGAGCCATCGGCCTTAGTGGGCAATTTAGCTCGGATCCCCTCTTTAAGGGTCTGCCGCTTTTGATCGCTCAGGGACACGCAATAACTCCCCGCCGCCCCCTGTCCCCAGGTAAAGGGCTGCCAGTAGTCATCGAAACTTCCGAATACGGTCGGAATCTCGAGCGCATTAACCGAGATTTCGCGCAACCCCGATTCCCCGAAAAGCCCCCGTAAAGCTTCTGGGCGGCAAAGCGGGAAGCGCCTTCCCTCGTCGAGATCCGACGTACCATCGTCAAGCTGCATCACAACGTCCCAAAAATAACGCAGGAACTCCATCCCGCCGGCGTAGTCCCAAACATATGCTGCCACCATTCCGCCGTTTGCGGTTACGCGCCCCATCTCATTGAGCGCTACCGCCGGGTCCGGCACCCGGTTCAGCACGAGCCCGGAGACAACGACATCGTAAAGACTTTGCTCCGCCCGAAGCGCAGAGATGTCCCCAATTCCGAAATCCGCTATCCCGTCCGTCACCTGTGTCCTGGCGAAAGAAACGTAATCGCCGGATGGGTCGATGGCCCTGATCGTTTGAGGCGATCCCAGATCGAGAATTGCCTGTGTAAGCGCCCCGGTGCCACAGCCGATTTCGAGCCATTGCTGTTTGGGCGGAACCGCGAGCCATTCTACGAATTCCCTGGCTACCAACCGGCTCCAGCGACCCATGAAACGCTCGTAGGCCTCGGCATTATTCCACGATTCCAGCATGTGCCTCTCTATTCCGGCGTTCAATTAGATTACGCTTTGTTACATCCTGCGCTGCCCGCGTCTAATGCGCCAGCTTCTTTATCTTGCCGCGGAACTTGGCATAGGTGCCATAATCCAGGTATTTCTTGCGGTTCGAATCGAGTTGAGCGCGTGTCCTGGGGGCCAGGTCGCGCACGGCATTGATTCGCTCCGTCACTTTCCAAACGAATCCATCACTACCGGCGCCCGAGCCATAGGAGACCATCATGATCCACTCGCCGGGCTTGGCGACATCGAGAATCGCAGTCAGGCCGATTGGGGAGGCGCCGGAGTAGGTATTGCCCAGGGTCGGTGAGAGCCACCCTGTGACAATCTGCTCTCTGGTGAACCCCTGCATCAGACCGACATTCATCGGGAATTTGCCGTTGGGCTGATGGAACACGACGTGGGCAAAATCCTTGGGTTTCATGCCGGCCTTCTTCATCAGCGCCTGGGAGCAGCCCAGCGAGTGCTTGAAATATGCCGGTTCGCCGGTGAAACGGGAGGCGTGACGAGGGTAGAACTGGTATTCGCGACGCCAGAAATCGGGGGTATCCGTCATATAGGAGTGCGTGAAATGGCACTCGGCGATAATTTGCTCTTGCTTGTCGCCGAAGAGAAACGCCGCCGCCCCGGCCGAGGCTGAGTACTCGAGCGCGTCGCCGGGGGCGCCCTGCGAGGTATCGGCGCCGATTCCCAGGCCATACTCGATTTCGCCCGATTTCACCAGGCCCATAGCCACGAACATCCCCTCCGAGCCGGCCTTGCAGGCAAACTCGAAATCGGCGCAGTGGCAGTCGGGAACCGCGCCGATAGCCTCGGCCACGGTGGTGCCAGACGGTTTCACGGCATAGGGATGAGACTCGCTTCCCACGTAGACCGCGCCGACCTTCTGGCCGCCGACACCGGCCCGCTTGAGCGCGTACCGGGCCGCCTCGACCGCCATGGTGATGGTGTCCTGGTCGGGGCCGGGGACGCTTTTTTCCTGAAGCATCAGCCCTTTCTTATAGGATGGTGCATCGGCGCCCCAGACCTTGGCGATCTCCTCCACTTTGATTCTGTTGCGGGGTATGTATGCGCCATATCCGACAATACCTACTCGGTCGATTTGTCCACGACCCATATTGAGATACCTCCCTGGTCGATATTTCTACGACTCTTTTGTTGTAAATTTTCCCGGCCACGGCCGGGATTTATCCTTCAAAACGAATTGACGAATACATTTGAAATATGTTTTAACATAATAAAAATTGCTGGCGATAAAGTCAAGACTTGATGGCGGCATTAATAGGAATGGATAGCCATCATTGGCAGAATGGGATTGAGATTATGAACAGTCAGGCTTCAGAAGTTGTCACATAATTAGAATTGGTCCTGCCTCTTAGGCCTTGACCAAAATCGTCAATTTCAGGTTGATGGGCGGCAGACGTCATCGCCTGCCCCTAAACTCGGCACAAACAAGCGGCAGACGGGGACGTCTGCCGACCATTGGAACAATTCTATTGTGACCGCATTCCTTATTGGCCCACCAAATTCCCATCTCTATCTACAAAACCCAGCATATCGCCGAGCTTGACCAGCGCGATACCGTCGCGGAACTCCCAGGCGCGGTCGAACATCGGCTTGATAACGAGCTTCCCGGCGGTGTCGATATAACCATACTTTTGACCGATCTTGACAGCGGCCATGCCCTCGGAGAAACGAGAGGCATAGTTGTATTCTTGTTTTATGACGATTTTCCCGCCCTTATCGATGAACCCCATGCGCGGTATCTTCGGTATGAAAAACAGGATATTCCCCGGTCTGGAGACCGCCGCCAGCCCCTCGAAAAAATCATCGGCCAGATCATAAATTGGGTCGAGCGCATACTGCCCGCTCTTATCGATATATCCCCACTTGCCACCGGTCGGGATAAGCAGGCTTTCCATCTTGCCGCCGATATTAACCACAGCCAGCCCGTCTGAGAAATCGCCCACGAAGGCAAATAGTGGCGGGACAATGGCCGCTCCGCAGGTATCAATGAAGCCATATTTGCCGCCGGATGAGAAGCCGGCCAGACCCTCATGGAAACTCATCACCGATTCAAACTGCGGTGCTATTACGGTGTCGCCGGACATATCGATGAATCCCCAGCGGTCGCCGATCATTACCGCGGCCAATCTCTCGGAGAACGCCAGGGCGGCGGAATAAATAGCATCGATAACCATTCGGCCGCTGGTGTCGATATACCCGTACCGGCCGCCGGAAGGAAATCCGAGCTTGGTTATGATACCCCCGATGTTTACATATGCCAGCCCCTCGGAGAAACTCCCGGCGTAATCGAATGCGAAGTCGATGGCGATATCTCCGTAACGATTGATATATCCCCACTTATCGCCCAGCCGGACATAGGCCAGGCCCTCGGCGAATGGCGAGGCCCAGTCATAGCGCGGCTCGATCACGATGCTACCGGTAGTGTCGATATACCCCCAGATATTTCCGATCATGACCGCCGCCAGTCCCTCGGAGAAATCGAGCGCCGAATCGAACGGCAGGCGAATCGCGGCGGCAAACTCCTCGGCCGATTCGAAAGAATTTACGTTGATAGCAAGGGCAGTCGTATCCTGGCAAATGGCATTATATCCAAATATTAGAATGATCGCGATTATGCCTGTCAAAATGAGAAGTTTATTGTTCATACTATTCATCCGATAACGTGCTTTCGGATACGGTATATTGATAATGAGGACTTAGTCAAATTATTTCGCGTCACAATTGCAGGAATTATTTAAAAAATTGCTGACAGGTTTCCTGGCTTCTGGCCAATAAATAGGCCGCTTTTGTTTGGCGAAATGGATTCCATCAACCCCTTTTGGCCGGTAGCCTCTTGACAACCGCCCCGTCATGATATTAATTGTCATTATCATGATACGCGTGGAGTCGCAAATCGATGCCGTGCGATAATGTCACGGAACTGATGAGGGTGGTCCTCGATTCCGACGACCGGCTTCTGCACTACCGTCTGCTCAAGATGACATGTGGTGGGGCTGTCGGCGCCGAATCGCTCCTCCTCGACCGGCTCAAGGGGCGCGCTGTTGTGGAACTCTTGTCGCTCCACGCCGACACATTCTGCCGGGAGAGCGTCTCCCAGACCGATATCGAGGAGTTCCTGAGTCTCAAGCATTTCTTTGCGCTTAAATCGGTGCTTGAGGCGTTTGCCGGCAGGCAGGCAGCCGCGGGCGACAACGCCTGTACGCTCGCGGGCATAAATTTCGACCAGGATAGGGTCACTATCGATGCCGAGATTGCGGTCGGGGTGGTCACCGACCTGATCCGTTCCTGCGGCCATTGCGGCGGTGGGTGAGGATCGGAACGAACCCCCTGTAAGGTGGGTCAGGAATAGCCAGTAGCGAGTAGCCAGTAGGGAAAAGGAAAAAGGAGCAGTAGGTCGGGGGCTTGCCCCCGACAACATTAATGATATTGAAAGGAGAACAGCATTGCATCCCCTGTATAATCCGGAAATTGTCAAGCCGATGTGGAAGGAGCTCGACGATATCGGTGTCAAGCCGCTGACCACAGCCGAGGCGGTCGATAAGGTCATGGCCGAGAAGGCAGGCACCGTAATGATCCTGGTAAACTCCGTCTGCGGCTGTGCCGCCGGGCACGCCCGTCCCGGCGTGGCCCTGGCGCTTCAGAACAAGGTCATCCCCGATCGCCTTTACACGGTATTCGCCGGAGTCGATCGCCAGGCGACCCAGCGGGCTCGCGAGTATATGACCGGCATGCCATCGTCTTCGCCCTCGGTGGCGCTTTTCAAGGATGGTGAGCTTGTATACATGCTCCACCGCCGCCAAATCGAGCAAATGGATATGGACAATGTCGGGCAACACCTGGCGCGAGTTTTCGACCAGTACTGCCAATCGCCGGGGCCGTCCGTGTCTGCCGATACCGTGGCCAGGGCTTTCAACATGTCGATCGGCTGAGGCACCTCGATGACCATGTCCCTGGTCGATAGAAAATGCACTCCCTGCGAGGGTGGCATGGCCCCGCTGACGCCCGAGGAGATAGCCCCGCTTTTCCAGAAACTGGAAAGTAGCTGGCAATTGGTGGAGAATCGCCGCCTGGAGAAGGAATACAAATTCAAGAATTTCCGTCGGGCGCTCGAATTTGTCAACCATGTGGGTGAAATCGCCGAACGCGAAGGGCATCATCCCGACATATTTCTATCCTGGGGCAAGGTCAGGCTTTGCATCTGGACACATGTGGCCGGCGGCCTTACCGAAAACGACTTTATCTTAGCGGCCAAATCCGACCGCGCTTTCGAGGAGATGATCCGAAGGGCCATATCGGGGTAACATCAGCCAATAGCCAATAGCAAGATAGCCAGTAGGGGCGTCCAATTGAATGCCCCTGCGCGACGCAGGATAATTCGTGGTGTCAGATCCTCAGATCTGACACACCCTGTATACCCAATTGGGCCTTGACCGTTGGCATGGAATAGGTAATTTATCAGTATTGGGCTGGTTAACGGGCGCGGTCGGAGCATGCTCCGACTCGCGCGGAAACCCTGGCCGCGAGCTTTGTCCGTTCTTCTGGTGACATACAGCCCCATTGAGAGGTAAGCGGCAGGGGCTGGCATAATCCCGACATTCTACTCGTCGCGAAAACTGCCGCCGGTTGATCGCGTGTCAGGGCTTGCCCTGATCGCGAATGATTGAGAATAGGATCATAACAGGCTTTGATGAACCGAATCGAATCACCAACAGCGCAGGATAACGTTACAACTCGCCACTCGTTCTTCTTGGAAACCTATGGCTGCCAAATGAACGAATACGACTCCGAACTGGTGCGCTCTATCATGCTGGACGGCAGTTTCGAGGAGGTCGCCGACCCCGAGCGTGCTGATATTGTCCTGCTCAACACCTGCGCGGTTCGCGAGCATGCCCACAACCGTATCTATGGCCGGCTTCAGATGCTGGGCCATATCAAGAAGCGTCGCGATCTGGTAATCGGCGTTCTGGGCTGCATGGCACAGAACCTCAAGATGGAACTGCTCGATAACAATCTCCATGTCGACGTTATCGCCGGACCCGACAGCTATCGCAACCTGCCGCGCCTTATCGGCGAGGTTTTCGATGACGGGCATCAGGCTCTATCGATCGATCTCTCGGAATTCGAGCTTTACGATGACATCTATCCGGCCCGCAAGGAGGGTGTTAACGCCTGGATCGCGGTTATGCGGGGATGCGACAACTTCTGCACATTCTGCGTGGTGCCGTATACGCGCGGACGGGAACGGAGTCGCCCCCTGGCAAGCGTAGTCGACGAAACCAGGATGCTGGTATCGGAGGGGTACTCGCAGGTGACGCTGTTGGGCCAGAATGTCAACTCTTACGAGCACGAGGGCATGAAATTCGCCGACCTGATGCGGGCGGTGGCCGATGTGCCCGGGATCCGTCGCGTGCGGTTCACCTCGCCGCACCCCAAAGATCTCCCCGATGACCTGCTTGATGTCGTCAAGAGCCATCCGCATGTATGCAAGCATATCCATCTGCCGCTTCAGGCCGGCAACGACCGCATATTGAAAATGATGCGCCGCCTGCACACCGGAGTTGATTTCGTAGCGCTGGCCGATCGCATCCGCGAGACGATCCCCGGCGTGGTGCTAACCACCGATGTCATAGTCGGATTCCCCACCGAGACGCGCGAGGAGTTCATGGATACGGCGCGGGTCATGGAGCGGGTCGGGTTCGACTCGGCTTTCATCTTTGTCTACTCCGAGCGCAAGGGCACGGTAGCCCGCCGTCGCTGGAAAGACGATGTGCCGCCCGAGGAAAAATCGTATCGTAGCGTCTATCTCAACGATCTGCAGAAGGATGTCAGCCGCAAGCGCAATGAGGCCCATATCGGCCAGGTGCACGAGATTATGGTCGAGGGCCCAAGCAAGAAAAGTGAAACTGATTGGTTTGGCCGCAACGATGGCAACAAGATGGTGATCT
>MEWP01000049.1:9250-9406 GCA_001775395.1 candidate division Zixibacteria bacterium RBG_16_53_22
CTGACGATACCCATAAACAACGGGTCATTGCGAGGAGTCCATTTGGACGACGAAGCAATCTCACGGCATTCCACCGAACCCGGTTGAATGCCGTGAGATCGCCACGCTCCCTTCGGTCCTCAGGATCCTGCGGATCGCTCGCGATGACGAGTTCTT
>MEWP01000050.1 GCA_001775395.1 candidate division Zixibacteria bacterium RBG_16_53_22
CCCCTTGCGTGGCGACATAACGGTATTGGAAGCGCTGTCGACGGCGGGGGGGTTTACACCCTTTGCCTCCCCCCGAAAGATCAAACTTGTCCGGAATGCCGATGGCAAGCAGGAGATCCGGGTCGTCAATTATTACGACATGATTGAAACGGGCGGCAAAGGAAATTATCTGCTCAAGCCCGGCGACATCATCGTGGTGCCGTGATGATGCGCGGCAATCAGTCGAAGCGGGGTCTTTCCATAGCGGTGGCCATCCTGATTTCGTGCTTTCCCGCGTTCCCTTCCATGGGCGCGAACCTCAATGTGATTCCTTCGATTGCACTCGAAGGGTCATGGGATTCGAACATCTTCAATACCTCTTCCGATGAAACCTCGGACTATATCTTCCGGGCAAGACCCCGGCTCACGTTTTTTATCGGTGCGTATCAATCGACGATACAGATCGGAGGCGGCATCCAGTCCGAGTGGTATGCTGACCATTCCGAGCTGGACGAACTTGCGGCCACGAAGGATGTAACCCTAACCGTTTCAGAACCCCTGCGGATCACCCCACGATTTTCCCTGAGTCCCTTCGCCAGTTTTGTGGAAGCCGAAGATGCCGTCCGAAGGAACGAATTGACGCAAGCTCCCACCCCCGGTATTTCTCCTTCGGAAGCGATTGTGACGGGAAGGGTCAAAGAAAGGGAATATCGGGGATTTCTCCAGATGGATTATCTCCTGACTCCCAAGGTCGATCTTGGTGTGGGGGGAGGTATAGTAAAGCATGATTATATTGGGGACACCACGGGGACGGACTTACAGAATTTTAGCAGAGTAACCGGCGACGCTTCCATATTGTACCAATTTACTCCCCGATTTTCATCCGGGGTTTTCTACGCGTACGCAAACAACTCATTTGATATCGACCCCGATTCCAAGACGCACACTGTGGGGTTGACAGGGCGATATCTGCTGACGCAGTTATATACCCTGACCGCTCGCGGCGGTGCGACCTACCGGAAAGAATCCTCCGATGCTATATCCCAGAGTAAGGACAAATGGTTCCCCTACGGGAGCCTGGACCTTGCGTACACATGGCAATACTTCCGGGCCATACTCCAAGGTTCCTACGAACTTGTCGGGGGGAGCTTCGGCACGACGACGAAAAGAGGAAATATCGCATTTTGGATGACAAACCGGTTTTCCGAAAGATGGTCATGGAATCTTGCCGGCTCTTATCAGAACAACCAGTCCGACGACGATCCTGTGACCATAGACGTCGATACGTTTCAGGGAACGGCCGGGGTTCAATACCAGGCATTCGAATGGGTTTCTTTCCAATTGACCGGGAATATTGTTCGCCAACGGTCAAGCGGCCTGGAAGAAAACGACCTTGATCGTGAGTCGGTCTTTCTCGGCGCGACGTTGAGCAAATTCTACAAACCTTATTAGAGGGATACGATGCCGCTTCGACCCGACATGGAATTTCAGGATTTTCTCCAGATCTTTTCCAAGAGAAAGTGGATTATTATTGTAACGTACATATCTCTGTTTTTGGGTGCGACTGTGTACACTGTTTTGACTCCAAAACTGTACAAGTCCAAAACGACAATTCTGAGCATCCCCCAGAAAATTCCTCCAAATTTCATTCAGTCCACTGTCACCATTGGAGCGGGAGATCGCCTGGCCACGATCGAGCAACTGATAAAAAGCAGGACGAGGCTGAAAAGGGTAATGGAGGAAGTGGGGCTTTTCGCTCAAGCAAGGAAGGAAGGTTTCGACGATAAAGCTATTCGTTGGATGAACAAACGGATTTATATTGAAACCGCCGTAACTCCTGGAAGAGAAATAGATAGTCGGACCGAAAGCCAAGCTTTTTCCATCTCCTTTCTTCATGAAGATCCGACGATGGCTATGCTCACTGCGTCAAGGCTTGCCTCCTTGTTCATCGAGGAGAACGATAAATTAAGGGAAAAGCAGGCAGTGGGAACGTCGGAATTTCTCCAGTCGGAGCTCAAGGAGACGAAGGCGAAACTGGAGGTTCAGGAAGAGAGGGTCAAGAAATTCAAAATGCAATATTCGGGCGAACTGCCACAGGAGTTACAGACCAATCTTAACAATCTGCAGAGACTTCAGGATCAATATCGAATAGCTACCGAAGGGATCAGAGCTGCCGAGCAAAGGTTACTCTCGCTACGATCTATGCCTGACTCTTCTTCTGAGCCTTCACAGGCACTCAGAAGGGAACTCAATTTGCGTCGCAATATGTTGGTCGAACTTTCTGCCAAGTACACAAATCAGTATCCCGATGTGATTCGTGTGCGCGAGGAAGTGGAAGAGTTGGAGAAAAAACTGGCGGAATCATCACCTCCTGATGTTTCTCTGGCTGTTTCCATCGAAGCGGAGGTTGATGCACTAAAGCGGGAAAGAGAAACCATTCGAAGAAATATGTCTGTTTTACAGGCCAAGGTCGATCAGGCACCTCGGCGCGACCAGGAAATGATCACCCTTACCCGCGATTACGACAATCTGAAGAACCAGTACAATGAACTACTAAGAAAGAAATCGGAAGCGGATATTTCACAAAATTTGGAAATGCGCGAGAAGGGGAATCAATACCAGATCCTCGATCCGGCAAATTTACCAAAAGATCATTCTATACCGAACCCTATAAATATATTTGGACTTGCATTCTTCATGGCCAGTTTTTTAGGGTTTGGCGGAGCGATCGGAATAGAAAAAATGGATCTTTCCCTTCGAGGCGTAACGGACTTCAAATATTTCTTCGACATTCCCATTCTCGCAAGCATCCCGATTTTAGAAACCGTTGAAGTTAACCATCGGCAAAACTTGCGCAAGAAAGCAATTATTGGAGGGATTGTTTCCTTTGCCTTCGCTTTATTTGCTTTTTTCTTGTTTTTCTTAATAAAATAAAACGCATTTTAAATTAGTAGAGGGCAGACTGTGAAAAAATCGCTAATCCCTTTAAAGGTTACGCAAGAGGATTTCGATCGGGGAAAGAGTTATGAAAAGGACGGAAAGGAATTGCTTTTCCTTGAACAGTTCAAGGCGCTTCGCGCCAAATTCGAATACCAGGTGGATATACATAAATACAAGGTCGTCGCCGTGACCAGTGCAATCGCCGAGGAAGGGAAAACCTTAACCTCGGCGAACCTGGCGACGAACCTGGCATCGGTCGGACGGAAAAAGGTTCTCCTTGTAGACACCGATATGAGAAAATCCGATATTGCCCGGATGTTTGATGCATCTCCGAAACCCGGGCTAAAGGAGTTCCTTGCCGGGTCGGTACCGCTCGAAAAAATTATTTTATCAAGTAATTCGGTGAGAGGTCTCTCTTTTATCTCCGGCGGAGAGAAGGGGACTACGCCCCCGGACCTGCTGGCAGGGGAAACGTTCCGCTCTTTTCTCCAGGAAATGCGAAGTAAATTTGATGTAGTTCTTCTCGACACCCCGCCGATTCTTCCGGTGGCGGACACCATGAGCCTGCGGGACCAGGTTGACGGATTCATCTTGATATTCCGGATAGGGCTAACCCCATATGTGATGCTTCAGCAGGCACTCGAAGAGATAGATAAAAACAAAATCATAGGCGTTGTCCTCAACGGCGTGGAAATGCATAAGTATAAATATTACCAACGATATTACGGCGATTATTACCATAAGAAACCCGAATAAGATTTACAATTCGGTGCTGTCGAGTTATTTCCCGGTGCAGGAAACTTATATAAAAAAATCCCCGAATTTTCAATATTGTTGGAAAAAATCTGCCCTTGATAATTTGATGTATTCCCCTTGAACGAAAAATCCGAAAAATCGTTAGTATAATCAATAGATTATTTTTTCACCCCAAAAGCCAAATCCGGCACGAAAATTGAACTCTTTTTCGCCTGACAAATAATCTATTCCACATTCGGTGAGGCTGCCGACATTGATTTTTCATTTTCTTGACATAGTGAATTTTTTCAAGGGAAAAAATAAGAAGAATACCTTGGGTGGCATTTATTCAGACGATGCTTTCCGAGCCATTCTTGAGCGGGAAAAAGCCCGCTCTGAACGTACCGGGCAGATATTTTCCATTGTTTTATTCGAGTGCAAAAATGGAAATGGAACCAACGTCGCAACGCTTACGCGCCTGGGAAACGATATCACCCGAAGGATAAGGAAGAGCGATGAGGTAGGCTGGTATGATGGAAACCGCATCGGAACAATCCTTGCCGGATCCTCAACGGAAAGGGCATGGCAATTTGTTGAAGCTATTAAGGAAACAATTGAAGGAGTAGACCCCGGCCTGATTTGCTCCGTCTACACTTACCCCTCACCATGTATTAGTTCGAACGTTCACGGGGAGACTACAAAGGAACATCAGACACTTTCAGAACTTGCGGCGTCGCTCAACGTGAAGGCAAATTCTTCCACGGTGATGCCAGACGCAGGGAAATGAGTCGAGCGGCTCGATATTCTCTGCCCAACCGATTCCAATATGGAATCGCACGGTTGATTTCTTCGGGACGCTTATACTTTTAATTATTCTGTCCTCGGTTTTCCTATTGATCGCCCTCTTCATCAAGATCGTTTCCCCCGGTTTGGCACTCCATGATGGTGTAAGAATCGGTAGGTAAGGATGAAACCCAAAGCGAAGAAGCAAATATCGGGGGTATTGGCGTCGGTTTTTGTTCTTATCTTTTTCCAACTTCCCTTTGCTCCCTCTTCATCGGCAGCTCTCTACGACAGTTTTCCTGCCACGCAATCGATTTCGTACCCAACGGGGTATACTGATGGTGAAGGCCGGAATATAACGCAAGCCTATTGGGCTTACGACGGAACGTATTACTTCTTCCGGTTTGATCCCTTTGGACCCTTCAACAACAACAGGAACTACGGGTTTTACTTCGAACCCGACGGGAACTTGAACACTTTCGTCGCAGATTTCTCGACCGATACGGCGGCGTACATGGCATACATATTGGAATGGAAAGAAGTAACGTTCACGAAATTCCCCAGCGATTTAGGCACGTGGTGGGGGGCGACGAGCAACATGGGTGGAAATCTGAAAGATATAATGACATCGATCCCAAGTGCCGTCTGGCTTTTTGCGTTGGCCGCGCTCGTTCTCGTTGTCCTGAAGAGGAGAAGGCCAACGTCCTAAGTTCTTCGCGTAATAGGATTTCCTTTGGGCACGGTGAGCGCCTGCCCGGAAGAATCGAATCCGATCCGCCACACCCCTTCCCGGTCCACCGACACCCATGAGCCTTCTTTGTAGATACCCCGGGGAGGCGCAGCGATAAGAGTCCGCGTCCTGAAATGGGGGAACAGTCTCGCTCTGAGGATCCCGAAATCTTTCGCAGGGGAGGTCATGCTGTCGGACAAGTACGTCGTTTAAGATCAAGGTCGTGAACGGAAAGTTCGTCGTGGCTTCTGCCCCGGAACCAGAGATCACCCTCGAGAAGCTTCTGTCCGGTATCTGTGAGCGCAACCTGCACAGGGGTGTTTCCATCTGCCCGTACGCAGAATCGGAGGAATAGCGAGCTGCCGCGAGTATATCCCGGGCCGCGGCGACGCGGTATGGATCGCTGGAACCATAAAGCAGGGCACGATCCGGAGGGGTATGGCCCGGCGCTGGTTCTTTCCACTGTGGCCTACAACGGAAAGGTCGGGCTTGCGCTGCTTTGCACGATCACCGATCGGGTGAAGGGCTATCCCTTCGAGGTCCTGATTCCGGGAAATATGAAAGTAAGGGGAGCGGTTCTGTCCGACTAGGTGAAAAGCATGGATTGGAAGGCACTCAAGGCGGAACTGATCTGCCGGCTTCCCGAGGCGACCGTATTGGAGGTCCTGCGGAAAGCCGCCGTGCTTCTCTCGAAATGAAGCCCACCCTCTCCATCAAGATCGTCGCCGGGGTGGTTCCGAACTTCATGAAGATCGCGCCGATTGGGCGGGCACTGCAATCCCGAAAGGCCGGTGCTGCGGACTCAGGCGTCGATCTGTGCGTTTCCATCATCCACTACGGGCAACACATCTACGAAAAATATCTGAGGTCTTATTTAGGAAGCTTGCGATCCCGAAGCAGGACCATCACGAGGTTCAATAACGTAAGATCATGCCAGGGGATTACGGATTTGAAAGAAATTCACAAGCGATATTGAGTGGAAATCATTGTTTCCAATGAGAAATATTCGTTTCACCCCTTGGCATGCTTCATGGTTCCGTTCGAACCGGGCAGGCGACCACGGGACGTCGGGAGCCGGGAGGAAAAAAGCAAGTGTCGAGGAGAAGACCCATTGGATGCTCGGCATTTTAACTGCCTTGTGCCTGCGTGCTTCCCTCGCGCAGGCGTGGGAAAAATCGTCCCTTCTCCCGATCGTCTCCGGCAGCGACGGCAGCAGGGTCTAGGTGGAAATCTACTACACCGCGAACGGGGCGAAGGTCGTACCGATCATGAAGATCCCCGAGAAAACCATCCGTCAGGGAGCAACAAATGAGAAACCAAAGCCTCCTTCTTTTAATCCTCTCCTTCCTCCTCTTCTCACTCTTCTCGGGGAATGGGTGGGCGACGACCTACTACGTCAAGAATGGCGGGAGTGACGGAGCCGCAGGGACATCCGACGCAACGGCGTGGGCAACTATCTCCAAGGTAAATAGTTCTTCTTTCTCCCCCGGCGACCAAATCCTGTTCAAGCGGGGAAGTACATGGAATGAAAACTTGACACCTCCAAGTTCCGGGACTTCGGGGAATCCCATCTTCTTCGGGGCGTATGATGCTGGTGCAAAGCCGATTATCAACGGTGGAAATCCTGCTGTAACTATATCAAACAAAACAGGAATAACACTTAACAATTTAAACATCCGCCATGCTTCCGTCATATCTGGTTATCCTTATACGGTATCCATTAGCACTTCAAACTATGTGATTGTCGAGTATTGCGACGTCGGGTGGAACAACTATTGGGGACATGGTATTGTGTCTTATTTTTCGGATGACGGGATCATTAGATACAATACTGTGGACAGTGGAGACAGAGTAATTCATACCTCCGAGGTTGGTTACGGGAATGGAATTTATATAAAAGATGGTTCGGATAGATGGGACATACACCATAATACTGTTATTGATTGGAGTCACGATGGTATTTCCATTTATGGGGATGCAAGTCCGAGCGAAGGCAATTCTCCCGTTACCGATGTACTAATACATCATAATGATGTTTCGGCTCCCGATATAGATACCGGAAGAGGATTTAGTGCCCAAGGATACCAGGGACTATCGGGATATCCAGGTCACGTTAATAAAATCTATGACAACTACTTCCATCACGGACATTCTCGAATACAGGTAAACATGGAGGGAGTGGAGTTTTATTATAACATTATACATAACACCTATGAAACCACATTTGAAGCCGGACCAAACGGGCAAGGTGTAGCGATTGAAAATTATACCAATCCCGCCCTTGGGAAAGGGAATCATCCACAGAACATGAAGTTTTACAATAATACATTTGTTAATAATGCAGGAAACGCTATTCTGATAATAGCGTATGGTGAAGCAGGGTCATCAGATATCACAAATAATATAATAAGTAATAACATATTTTATAATAATGGCGGTGGGGATGATACATGGCCTAATTATCAACTAAATATAAGAAGTAGCTCTCAAATATATGGAAATACATTTAAAAATAACATCGCTTATAAAAGTGGAATAACCCCTGTCGTTTCTTATTATGGAAGTAATCTTTCTGTATCTCAATTCAATAGCCAAAACGGTAATAGAAGTAATACAATTTCTGGTAATATACAGGGCGATCCCTTATTTGTATCTTCTGCCGACTTCCATCTGCAAGCCGGTTCGCCAGCGATAAATGCAGGGATCAATGTCGGCCTGACGAGCGACTACGCAGGGAATCCGATCATTGGAAATCCGGACATAGGGGCGTACGAATACACATCCCTTCCCACGGCCCCTACACCCCCGGCCCCTGCACCTCAGAAAATACCGTCCTCTCCTTCTGATATTATAATATCCCCGTGATATGACCCCCTCTCATTAACCACACCATGAGTGTTCGGTAGAAATCGAGACTACTCCAGCTGAGATCTGCTTCCATCGTTTTTAGCTTCCAGCACAAAGTATTGAAATGCGGAGTCATACCTCGCTGAATCAGCGGTTGTGGGAATCGGGCCACATTCCAATGTATCACACGTTTCCCAATCCTCGTGATGCGGGTCTGGCAGCGGGCGCGCCACTGCACTTGTACTACTAAGCGCATCCCAGCGCGCAGATTTATCCGATTGAGAATTTGTATTGGGGGCCAGAGTATCAGGATAAGGAAATCGAGGATGTGTTAAGGTTGCGCCGGTTGGAGTATCGACGCGTAGACGACGTTACGGAATACGCGGCGGTGTTTCTAATCAATACAAGGTTTAGATGAGAGTTCTTACCCAGGAAGTGTGAAATGGAGAAGCGATACCCGGACCGGAATGTGCCTTTCGATATGCCCCCTGTTCTGTCTCATGAGCCGGTCGTGGTGAACGATTCTGCGACCCCTGCGGAAGGCAAACTGTTCCAGTTCGACGTCAATCGCACAGTAATTGCCCGGAGTGCTATTAACAGCCTCTTGGTGCAGTTGATTGTCCGGATGAAAGGATTCATCACCTTGCCGATCTACACTTATTTTCTATTGCCTGAAGAGATTGGGGTATTCAGCTTGGTGGTGGTGACCACCGGGCTACTGCAACCGTTCTTTTCGCTAAATATGGTGGATGGGCCCGGCATCTATTTTTCACAGGAAAAGTCCCCGGCGAGAATCCATACAATGTACCTGACCGTGGTAAACAGCGTGCTCCTATCGACCTTGTTCTGCAGCGCGCTATTCATGGGATTCGTTCTGTGGACCGGGCGACCCGCGTCCTCCTACCTCCCTTGGATTCTCCTGCTGCTGTGGGCCAACACCTTCAGCAAGCTGGCTGGCTTCCTGTTTATCATCTACCAGCAAACAGGGATCGTCGTCAGGAACACGGTCCAGCGCGACGCCGGGATCACGGTCATTTCGATCCTGCTTGTGGTCCTCGGATATTCCTATCAGGGGCTTCTTTTCGCGTGTATAGTTGCCACAGCAGTGACGGGGTGGTTCATGTTCCGGGTGGTCTCACGAGAGTTTCCCTTTTCCTTTTCTATGGATGTTGCACAAGCGGTGAAGTTTCTCAAGACGTCGCTGCCTCTCTTGCCGGTGTTCCTCTTCACGTGGGTGATCCAGTCGTCAGATTACTATATCCTCTCCCTTTTCCATGGCACAGGTGTCGTTGGGAAATACGGAGTGGTCTACAGCATCGCCAGCATCGTCGGAAGCTTGACCCTGGCCCTAAACTTCTTCTGGTTCCCGGTCTCAGCACGCATGTGGATCGACGACCGAAGGAAATACCTCGCGCTGTTCCGGACGATTTTTTCTACATTCATCCTCCTATTACTCACGGCGGTTCTGTTGTTCGAGTTCAATTCCCGGTGGATCATGACGCTGCTGGGCCGCAAGCCAGAATACCAGGATGCCTACGTCATCATTGGAACCATCGCGTTCGCTTACAGTATGCAGGTGCTGATCACCCTCTTGACAGCCCCTCTCTACTCGAACCTGAACGTGCGGGCCATCTTTCTCTGCTACCTCGTTGGAGGGGTCATCAACACGATACTGAACCTCCTGCTGATCCCGGGGAGCGGTATCGTCGGCGCCGCTATCAGCACTGCAGTCTCGTACCTGGCGGTAACCGTGCTTCTGGGTTATGGAAACTACAGAATGGCGTTGTTCCCCTTTTTCGACCGGCGGCTCTTTGCGATCCTCCCGCTTTTTCTCGCGGGGTGGGCGGGCAGTCTGGCTGCGCGGGGGCAGGTTTCGCTTGCGGGCAGCTTGGCCATCGACCTTCTCTTCCTCTCCGGGATCGCCTTCATTGCCGTCCATTGGTTCCTGCGGCCGGGAGAGATGGAGATCCTGCGCACCATGGCGAGCGAAGTGCAAAACCGGTTTCGTAAGGCAGGATAGATGGCGGAGGTGCTGATCATCGGTGCAGGCCTTGCGGGTCTGAGCGCGGGGTACCACGCAGAACAGCGAGGGATTGACTACGAGATCCTCGAAGCTGGTCCGACCGTGGGCGGGCTCTCCCGCACCGTCGAGCGGGACGGATTTCTCTTCGATTTCTCTGGCCACCTCCTGCATCTCAAGGACCCGTACTTCAAGGAACTGATCAACGACTTGTTGGTCGGCAACCTGGACGCCATCTCGCGGAACGCGGTCATCTTCTCCCACGGAACGTATACCCGATACCCGTTCCAGGCCAATCTTTTCGGCCTTCCCCCCCTTGTGGTAAAGGAGTGCCTGCAGGAATTCGCAAAGGCTTATTACACCAACGACGACCTTCCGACCAACGCTTATGAGACGTTCCAGGAATGGATCGAAGCCAAGCTCGGAGCGGGGATCGGCCGGCACTTCATGTTTCCTTACAACGAAAAGCTCTGGACCGTTCCCACGAGCCAGATGACCTGCGAGTGGCTGAGCGAATACGTTCCAAAGCCTAACCTAGAGGATGTATTCACCGGGGCCTTCGAGGATCAGACCAAGGGGTTTGGCTACAACGCGGAGTTCCGATACCCCCGGCTGGGGGGGATCCAGGCGCTTTGCGACGCCTTGGCAGCCAGGACACCGAGGATCCGCCTCTCCGAACGGGTCGTCTCCGTCGAACCACGCGGCCGCAGGGTCCGTTGCGCCTCGGGCCGGGAGGAGCGGTACGAAAGGCTAATCTCTACCATGCCCCTGAAGACACTTTGCGGCCTCCTGGAAGGAGATACCCCGGCCGAGGTACGCGAGGCGGTGGGCGCGCTCCGACATAACTCGGTGATGATCGTCAACGTCGGCATCCGTGGGGACCGCGTCACCGACAGGCATTGGATCTACCTGCCGGAACCGGAATTCATAGCCTACAGGGTGGGGTGCTACTCCAACTTCTCAAGAGCGATGGCCCCGCCGGGAACCTCGTCATTTTACTTGGAGATCGCCTATCAACGGGAGTGGAACGTGGACAAGGAGGCGCTTGTCTCCCGGGCGATCGACCAGATGTCCGATCTTGGGCTTCTCCACTCGCGGGATGATGTTCTAGTGACCGACGTCATGGACGTAGACTGCGCATATGTGATCTACGATCACGACCGGACCCGTGCCCGCCGAACGCTGATGGAGTACCTAAGCCGTTTCGGCATCCACAGCATTGGCCGATACGGTAATTGGGAGTATTCGGGAATGGAAGAGGCGCTGAAGCAGGGGAAAATTGCGATTGAGCGCCCGAATTCTACAGAATTTAAATAAAATTCGATAGTTTCTTTTCATGATTGAAATGAAATCGTAATGAAAATCCTGATTGTCGGCAACGACCCTACCGAAATCGGCGGGGTTGCAAACTACACCCGTCCACTGGCCCTGAAATTTAATGAGCTGGGGCATGACGTGTTCTATCTATATTCCGGGGCGTTCCGGAGCCGGTATGACCTGTTCATGAGACCGTATCTCAAGATCCGATACGATCTCTTCCCGTTCGAATGCGCGGAGATTATCAATTCGACGAATCTACCCTTCAATTTTGGGCACCCCGAGCTGGACATGTTTTCCGAAGGGATGGACCGGGTCATCAAGGGATATATCGAACGCACCAAGCCCGATGTAATGCACGTCCACTCTCGGCTTGGCCTGCCGGCTTCCGTCAACGAACTGGCGCACGAGTTGGGTGTGGCGGTTCTCAACACGATCCACGTGTATGGCTACATCTGCCAAAGGAGAGTCATGATCGACCGGGACGGCGAGCTCTGCCAAGGCCCCTTCGACCTCCGGAAATGTGCGTGGTGTACGGGAAGCCCTAGTTATCTCAGAAATCGGTTACGGGCACTATTCGTCAATTTCAAGGAGGGTTTGAAGGCAAGGCATTCCGGTGTGTTCAAGACACTTCAATCGATAAAGCGAAATGTATTAAGCCGTTACGGGCCGACCGGCGAGAAGAAAAAAAGCTCGGGTCTCAACTGGGAATACGACGAACCATCGTGCCTTTCCAATAAACTCGAACAACGACTGCAGTATTGCATCCAGGCTCTGAATCGTTACTCGCTCAGAACGATCTGCGTTTCCACCGACGTGAAAAACATCCTCATCCGGTATGGCGTTGACGAGAGCCGGCTTCTTGTTCAGCATATCGGTTCCACTATCGCCGAGCGGCAGACAAGCTACCGACGCACGCTCCATAATCCGTTTGTAATCGGTAACATCGGTGGGGTGAATCATTACAAGGGGACACACGTTCTACTAGATGCGATCGGGAAGCTGAAGCGAAATGATTTCATCGTTAAAATCTTCGGCCGGTACAACGAGTTGTACATTTCAGATCTAATACATGGAAGGAACTCTCTACCGGTTGTATTCACAGGTCGTTACAGCCCCGAGGAAATTCCCGAGATCCTGAAGCAGATAGACATCATGGTGCTTCCGTCCATCTGCAATGACACCGCACCACAAACGATCTTTGAGTCGTTCAGCGGCGGTGTTCCGATCATTGCCTCAAATATCGGCGGATTTCCGGATTTTATCCACCACGACTTGAACGGTCTATTGTTCGAGCCCGGGAACAGTGATGACCTCGCACGAAAAATAGATCAGGTGCTTAGCAAGCCGAACGTAATCCTGGAGTACCAAAAAAATATTCCGAAGTTGAAGACTATTTCCGGAAATGCTAATGAATTGCTCGTGTTGTATTTAGAAATGCTGGCACAACGAAAGGCGAACGGCTCAATATTGGCGGTTCGGGAGCCAAGTTGATCCGAAGGTTATTCATCATACTTCTGCTTTTTGTGCTCTACGAGGGTTTCTACTTCCTGCCGAAAAAGTTGGTGGAAATCTTTCCCGGGGCATTCCGGCTTGCTGATGCGCTTTTCATTATACTGCCTCTTTTCTCTATTTTCTTTGCCCGGAATATGTTCCGGGCCGTCAGCCGCTTCCGTGAGGAATCGCTGCTGGTCTTAGGTATCTGCGGGCTGATGTTTCTCAGTCCGTTGATGGCGGAGCAGTTCTTCGGACAATCCTACACGAAAGGATTGCTCTTCGTGCGGCATAACCTGGGATGGCTTGCCTTTTTTCCGTTCGCTATTATGCTCAGGGATCTCGACGGCGTGGAAAGGACTATCCGGGTGCTGACCATCTTGGCAGGGATCTATGTTGTCATTCTGCTCCTGACGAAATATTTCCCGGACATGGGGTTGATCCATTATGACAAGAGGGCATACAGCATCACAGGATCGTTGATCCGGTTCGGGGAATATCGTCTCTTTTTTCCGTACGGAAGCGTCCCCATTCTGTTCTACTGCATTACGATGGCCCGCTTTCTCCACCCCCCACAGGGGGGGGGAAGTCTTCTGCGAAGAGCTTTTGATTTGGCGTTCATTCTGGTTGTTGCCTATGCCATCCTTTCCACCTTTACACGGGCACTGATCTTTTCGGTTTTGATCGCCACGGCCTTCGGCTTGTTCTCCTCCAGACGGCGCTTCCTGAAATACGTAGCTGTGTTCGTGGTCTTCATGGTTGTTTCCATGCAGGCGATGGTCATGGCATCAAGTGAGGGGGGGGTACCGTTTATCGAGGATACAAAGCTGTGGAAGATGATACTCAAGACCAGTACCCTTCCACGCGAGGCTGACAGGGAGGAACAGATCTCGATGTACCTAACCCATTTTCCGAAATCCCCTCTGACGGGGGTGGGGAACCTCGTCACCCGCAAGGACACCGAATGGGAAATCGGCAAGCTGACGACCTATCGGAAGTATGGGTTCTATAATGCCACTGACATCGGCTACCTGAAGATTGCCGCCGAAAACGGCCTGCTCGGAATCGCGTGGGTGATCTGGTTTCTCTCATACTTCTATAGGAGGAGCCGACAGACCTTATCCAGGGCGGTGAAGAGGGGGGATGGCTCAACGGCGGAGTTTGTTGCGCGTGGGCACCTTTATTTCCTGATTTACCTCTCGATTTCCGGGTTAACCCTACCGCATTTTGTCTATGAGGACGGAGTGATAATTCTGGCCCTATCGCTGGCGATCATGGCCGTCACGCGGACGTCTTCGAATGAGCAGGACGTCGGAACACCCCCCTGCAATCCCGCGCGAAGTTCGGGGGGGAGATGAGTTTTAATGTAAACAAGATACTACCGCTCCGGATATTATCGGCTGAGTTCCCGGAAGTCCGGTTCACAAGGAGTGAAAAGAACCTTGGTTTCACCGATCCGGTGGTTTCAAAGGAATAGACTCCGAACGCTCACTGCCTTACCACGAGAGCTTTCCGTGCTGAGTCCAACATTAATGAGGTTTGTGTGGAAAGCGTGATTCAGGCGCTGAGTCTCCGTGCAACCATGCACCCGGACCGCGATGCGCTGGTTACAGGCGACCAGCGTGTGAGTTACGGCGAGCTCTGGATACGCATCGTGGCTGCCGCGCACGAATTAGCCCGTTGTGGCGTTGGGCAAGACGACCGAGTGATTTTGGCCGCTCCCAGTGTGCCCGCTTTCGTTTACGGATACTTTGCCACGCATCTGGTCGGGGCGACGGCAGTGGTCCTTGACCCGGACGCACCGGCGCCACGCCGAGAGGAGCTGTTCCGACGCGCTAGACCCAAAATCGCTTTCGGCACGAACGCCGAACCCGACTCTGAACTGGGTCGTATACGCGCAATCGACGAACTGGAGTCGCTGCCAGCGTCGGCATCCGCATTCGCCTCTCCCCCGCTCGACACTCTCGCGGACTTGCTCTTCACCACGGGGACAACAGGGCGGGTCAAGGGCGTGCTTCTCACCCATCGCAATCTCGCGGCCGCCGCCCGCCACATCAATACGATGATCAGCAGGGGCGATGGCGACGTGGAGGTGTTGCCTCTCCCCCTCAATCATTCCTTCGGGTTGGGGCGGCTGCGTTGTAATCTTGTCGCGGGCGCGACCGTGGTGCTGGTCGATGGTTTTCGGCTGCCGGGGGAGATTTTCGGCGCGATGGACAAGCACCGAGCCGCCGGCTTAGTCGGCGTACCCGCGGGGTTCGCGGTTTTACTTCGCTTCGGTGCGCGTGGTCTCGGACTGTTCGCCGAACGGCTGCGCTACGTCGAAATTGGCAGCGCGCCGATGCCGATCGACCAGAAGCGGGCACTGATGGATTTTCTACCCAGGACCGCTCTATGGATGCACTATGGTCTAACCGAGGCCTCCCGTTCCGCCTTTGTCGAGTTCCATCGTCATGCGGATCGACTCGAGAGTGCGGGCATGGCGGCGCCGGGCGTGCAGCTGCGCATCCGAGGAGAGGATGGATCGACTCTCGACGTGGGTGAGGCAGGAATGTTGTGGATTGGTGGCGAGCATGTCTCGTCGGGCTACTGGGATGATCCCGAACTGACCGTCAAGGTCTTCGTTGACGGCTGGGTTTGCACCGGGGATGTCGCACACTTGGACAACGCCGGATTCTTGTACCTGCATGGCAGGAAGGACGATCTGATTAACGTGGGTGGATTCAAGGTCTCGCCGGACGAGATCGAGAGAGTATTGGGCGAGCACCCGGCTATTCTGGAGGCTGCCTGTATCGGGGTGCCGGATCCGCGGAAGATTGCCGGCTTCGTCGTGCAGGCGTATCTGGTTTCGGCAGCCGGTCAGGCACAACCAACCGACGCGGAATTGTCGCAATGGGTATCGGCGCGGTTGGAGTCGTATAAGGTTCCAGCACAGTACGCATGGATACCAGCGTTGCCGAAAACCGCGTCGGGGAAACTAGTTCGCGCAAATTTACGCAACATCACGTCTGTTGGACAATAACGACTGCATCGTCATAGAGGTTAGGATGAGGACTACGAAGAAGGCACTCCACGAGATTAGGATGAGTGATCTGAAGAATGCACTCCACCGCGATCTTGTTTCGAGGATCGGCGCCGAAAAAATGCTCGACGATGATACCGAGCTATTTTCTAGTGGCTTGATCGATTCGCTTGGCGTGATGGATCTTATTAGCTTTATCGAAGGCAAAGTTGGCTGCGGGATCATGCCTGCTGATATCACGCTCGAGAATTTTGACAGCATAGCCCGCATCGTGCAATTTGTCGAACGTCTGATCGCAGGCTGAAGTCAGCAGTGAGCGCAGTGAAAAGGATGCTTCGGGTTCTTGCAACACGCAGCGCCCGCTACGAAAGACTGTACCGCATGCTCTGTCTGCCATCTGGGATCGAGTGGGCCGAAATGCTGAGGGAACGGGGCGATTTCTACGCAATGGGAGAACACTGCTCTATCGACCGTAATGCGCAGATCGAAGATCGCGCCTACATCCGCTTAGGTAACAACGTTCGGATCGCCGATTGCGCGGTGTTCGGCCACGATGGCGCGATAAACATGATCAATCGCGCCTATGGCCTGTCTCTTGACAGCGTAGGCAAGGTGGATATCCGCGATGAGGGCTATGCACTTGAGTCCAGTGCCCCCAACATGTAGTATTTCATGTCGAGTTCACATTCCGCTTCAACCGCCGAACGTCCCGGCACCGGGGGAAGCTCTTCTACGGGCTCGTGAAATAAGCCGTTTTCCTCCAGCCGACTCCCTGTTCGAAGCTTATCATTCATTCGGACCCCAACGGGTAGTGGTTACTGGACTCAAGTGCATAGCCCTTTCCGCGATAACGTGTTCATCGGATTTGGCGCGATAATTTTGCCAGGCGTCACTATTGGACCAAATGCGATCGTTTCGGCCGGCTCCGTGGTGATATCCGACGTCGCAGAAGGGGACGTGGTCACCGGAGTGCCGGCCAAGAGGGCAGGGCGCCTCGATATGTCGGTGGCAATGCT
Source organism: candidate division Zixibacteria bacterium RBG_16_53_22 (assembly GCA_001775395.1). Classification (GTDB taxonomy): domain Bacteria; phylum Zixibacteria; class MSB-5A5; order UBA10806; family UBA10806; genus UBA10806. Next base: position 16,884 of record MEWP01000050.1, read on the forward strand.
CAAGGCGAAGAACCAAAAATTCCCCTGGCGTTCTCTGATCGAGCAACGCCGGAGCGAATACGATGCCCGGGTGGAATCTGAACTCGTACGTATGAGGGTGAAGTATTTCTACGACTCCGGCGACGCCGAGAAATGAGGAATCGGGGCGATTTGCGCCATTGGCGAAGCCTCGGCCATCCTTCTCAAGGACTCGAACTGCCGCAGAAGCTCGCTGGTGATCATGAAGCGTGCACTTCGCACCGCACTCCAGGCAGGGCCAGCACAGGTCCAGTGCGTGACCAAGGATGATATGCACCTCTCCGATCTTCAATTCCAGATCCACTCACTCCACGCGCCATGGGTCGGTGATCCCCAGTTTCTTTAACGACCGCATTCCTGCCATCGTGCTCGCACTTACTATCATGCCCGTCACCCGTGAATCACTGAGGATTCGGACTGTAACCCCCGACATCACGTGAAGTTGACACAATCCCCGCTTTAGGGCAGGTCATATGGAAAAACCTTTAGTGGCTGTCATCATCGTCAACTACAATGGTTATGTACTCACCCGGGATTGCCTCCGCTCCTTTGGAGCGGTTACCTACGACCGTTATACCCTGATTGTCATCGACAACGCATCCAGGGACGACTCAATTCCCCGGCTGCAACATGAGTTTCCCAGCGTCTGCTATGTAAAGAGCGACACCAATTTAGGCTTTACTGGCGGGAACAACCTGGGGTTGGCTGTTGCCTATGAAATGAATCCGGATTATGTGTTTTTTCTGAATAACGATACTGTAGTATCGGCGAATGTCTTCGAATTGGCTGCTTTCTTGGATACCAATCCCGACGTCGGCATGGTGGCCCCTTTGACGTTCTATCACGAGAACCCGATGATCACCTCGTTTGGCGGCGGGTACTTGAACCGGAACACTGGAAGTATCACCTTTTGCAATAAGGGGGTGCGCCGCGAGGAAATTCTCAACACAGTGATCTACTGCAGTTTTCTTGAGGGGGCGGCATTCATGGCTCGGACCGAGCTGGTGAAGCGGGCGGGGGGATTCAACGAAGATTATTTCCTCACCGCAGAAGAGAGCGATCTCTGTGTACGTATTACGGACATGGGGTATAGGCTTGCCCTGATAACCTCCTGTTCGGTCTGGCACAAGATTTCCAGGACGATGGGGCGTGGATCGGAGATGATCCACTACTTCGTCTATCGTAACAGGCTTCGTTTCATCAAGAACAACGCAACTGAATTCAAGCTTAGAGATCTGGCTACAATCCTTTTGCATTACTTGAGAACCTTCGCTTCCCTGGTCCTCAGGGAATGGAACATTCCTGCGGCAATAGGATTGGTAAAAGGGGTGTGCGATTATTTCTTAGGAGTGACGGGACCGGGCCGGTACAAGGAAAGGCTCCAAGCATGAAAATAGCATTTTTCTCTGGTTGTGTTGAATATTCGGTCTGCCTCGCCAATTCTCTTCGCAAAGATTGTAAGCTTGATTTTATTTATAATGGCAATTATGTGAGATTTCGAGATGAGTCTATTCTTGACTTGCTGGAATCGGGGATTAGGAAGATTGAATTAAGCCGATATCGAATACGTGATTACCGGAATTTCTGGAACTACCGCCTTTTTGCCGTTGAATTACGACACTACGACATTATCCACTTCCAGGAGGGAGATATCTGGTTTAGTCTGAACCGGTCGCTGTTCAAGAATGTTCCGCTCGTCCTCACGGTCCATGACCCAACCCAGCATGCGGGGTTACCGTTCATCAACAGAATGTACCAGGACTATGCGCAACGCTGGATAGTGACACAATCCGATAGTTACATCGTGCATGGCCAAAATATGAAAAACGACCTCGCTCGGAACTTCTCTGTACCGTTGGAAAGAATCAACGTGATCCCTCATGGAGAATTTTCCTTTTACAAGAAGTGGCGATCTGAATACGAGCCATTGCTCAAGCCCAAAAAGGGGAAAAAACGGTTGTTGTTTTTCGGTGAAGTCAGGAGGAACAAGGGGCTTGAATATCTGATAAAGGCCGAACCGCTGATCTCGTCCCGTTACGATAATTATACGATCTGCATCGCCGGCAGATTCAGCAAGGACCCGGGCAACGATTTCGAGCATTACAGGAAGATGATGGTGGACACGTCCCGGTATGAAGTCATCAACCGGTATATCGCGAACAATGAAGTAGCCGAAATTTTCGAAAGCAGCGACATCGTTGTGCTGCCTTACATGAGCGCCTCCCAGAGCGGTATCTTGGCGCTTGCATTCGGGTTTGGCAAACCGGTTGTCTCCACCGATACCGGAAGTATCGGAGAAGTGCTGGAGCATGGGCAGACAGGCTTGCTTGTCTCCGCGGGAGATACCGTCGCTCTAGCCGACGCAATTTCGACACTTCTTAATGACGATGAACGGTGTACGTTCTTTGCTGCGAACGCGGCGGCAGTTGCGCAGACCCGCTTGAATTGGGACACCATCGGGAAACAGACTGTGGATATATACCGCTCGATTCTCCGATAAACGATTCTCTAGACTGAAATGTGTCCGAGAAATGGTGAGACCTCATGTACGCATTTATTAAAAAAATGTACGAACTGTGCAAACGGTTGCTACCGTCACCGGTAAAGAAGCAGTTGGCGGAGTACGAATACAAGCTAGCTCTTCGTTAAGGGCGATTATCGAGTCGCGGCGGACTCAAAGGCTTCGATTGCCAGCAGCTAAATTAAAGCACCACGCATAGAGGGTTTCGTGGGATGGAGAAAGTATTGGTTACAGGCGCTGACGGCTTCATTGGCTCGCACCTCGCCGAAGCTCTGGTCCGCGCCGGTTACGGCGTGCGCGCCTTTGTGTTTTACAACTCCTTCAACTCTTGGGGCTGGCTGGATCATTGCGCGCCGGATATCAAGGGTGGATTCGAGGTGTTTGCGGGCGATATCCGTGACCCGCACGGTGTGCGTGTGGCAATGAAAGACTGCGCTGCGGTGCTGCATCTCGCAGCACTCATTGCTATCCCATACTCCTACCATTCGCCGGACACCTATGTCGACACCAATATCAAGGGTACGCTCAATGTGATGCAGGCGGCGCGCGAGTTGGGCGTGAGCAAGGTCGTGCAGACATCCACCAGCGAGGTTTATGGCACGGCGCGCTTCGTGCCGATCACCGAGGACCACCCACTGCAGGGCCAATCGCCCTATTCGGCGAGCAAGATCGGCGCGGACCAGATCGCGATGTCGTTTTACCATTCATTCGATACTCCCGTGGTAACGCTGCGGCCGTTCAATACCTACGGGCCTCGCCAGTCTGCCCGGGCAGTGATTCCTACGGTGATTACGCAGATTGCAAATGGAAGCCGGCGCATTCAACTTGGCTCGTTGCACCCTACTCGGGATTTCAACTATGTTGCGGACACGGTAAGGGGTTTCCTTTCCGCGCTGGCATCCGAAGAAGCCGTAGGTGAGGTTATCAACTTGGGCAGCAATTTCGAGATTTCTATCGGCGATACCGCGCGCACCATCGCGGAGGTCATGGACGTGGAGATCGAGATCGCAACCGATAGTCGCCGCCTGCGCCCGGAAAAAAGCGAAGTCGATCGCCTCTGTGCCTCGAACGTCAAGGCCAAGCAGTTGTTGAACTGGGAGCCCCACTACGGCAAGTTGGACGGATTTAAACGAGGCCTTGCGGAGACCGTTGCTTGGTTTTCCCGTCAGGACAACCTGCGCGCGTACAAAGCGGATATCTACAATCTATGACGAAACGCGCGGTTATCTTGGCGGGGGGCAAAGGCACGCGCTTGCGGCCCTATACCGTCGTTCTCCCTAAGCCCATGATGCCAATCGGGGAATACACGATCCTCGAGGTGGTGATCCGGCAGTTGGCTAGACACGGTTTTAATCGCATCACGCTTGCCGTCAACCACCAGGCGGAACTGTTCAAGGCTTTATTCGGCGACGGCTCGAAATGGCGCGTGCGTATTGATTATTCACTGGAAGATCGGCCGCTGGGGACGATGGGCCCGCTTCGGTTGATCGAGGACCTCCCTGCGCATTTTCTCGTCATGAACGGCGACATCCTCACGGACTTGAATTACGCGGAATTCCATCTCGAACATGCCCGCGGCGACCAACTGTTTACCATCGCCTCGTACCGACGTGAACACCGCATCGACTACGGTGTGCTCGAGACCGACCGCGAAGGAAAGCTGCAGGGGTTTCACGAGAAGCCGACCACGAACTATGAAGTGAGCATGGGCATTTACATGGTTAGCCGCAAAATCGTGAGTTACATCCCCGCGGATGTTCCCTACGGCTTCGATAACCTGATGCTCGATCTGCTCAAGGCAAAGCTCCCCGTAAACGTCAAGACGTTCGACGGATACTGGCTGGACATCGGGCGGCCCGACGACTACTTGTTGGCGATCGAAGTGTTCGAGCGCACGAAGGATCGTTTGATCAATGGCTAGAATATTGGTCACGGGCGCTTCAGGTTTCATTGGGAAGCACCTTGTTCCCCCGCTACGCGATGCTGGTAACGAAGTCTTCGAGGTCGATATCAGCTCAGGTGATGTCGCGGAAGAGTCCACCTGGTCGGTCTTTCCGCGATCGGATGTGGTGCTCCACTTGGCGGGGAAGACCTTCGTGCCAGACAGTTGGGCGGATCCCGCCGGATTCATCAAGTGCAACCTTCTGGGAACCGTGTCGGCACTGAACTATTGCAGAAGGAACAATGCGCGCCTGGTCTTTTTGAGTTCTTACCTGTACGGGAATCCAAAGGTGCTTCCCATTCCGGAAACAGCGCCTTTGGTCGTCAACAATCCATACGGCCTGTCGAAAAAGCTTGCGGAGGAAGCCTGCTGGTTTTTTTCTGACAGCTTCGGAATCCCTGTAACGATCCTTCGACTGTTTAACGTCTACGGGCCGGGGCAGCCGGAACATTTTCTGATTCCATCGATCATTCGGCAGGTTAATGCGGGCCACGTCATCCGGGTCAAGGACCTGGAGCCAAAGCGGGATTATGTGTATGTGAAAGACGTGGCTCAAGCCATTATTAAAGGAGTTGATTGCCGAGAAGGTTTCCGTATCTTCAACATTGGTTCCGGCACAAACCACTCCGTCGAGGAGTTGATCCGGATAATTCAATCAATAATGAAAACCGATCTTCCGGTGGAGGTGGACGCGGAGAGACGAAAGGACGAGATCATGAACACGGTGGCAGACATAACAGCATCGAAGCACCACTTGGGCTGGGCGCCGCGGTGGACATTGCATCGGGGCGTGCAGGACATGCTGTTCGGGGACGAACCCGCGTTTAAGGGTGGGGAAACGTGGAAGGAGTAGTTGGATATGCCGTTTTCGGGAAGTGCTTTGAACCCGAACACATTCGGAGCATTTGGTACAGGAGCAAAACCGATCATTACAGGAAAAGATAGTTTGTCTGGTTGCGACACACCAAATCTTCTCCATCTAACAGAGCTGTACTGCAACATAATATTCCACAGCATGAAAGACATTATTATAAAGATGTACGAAGTGGGCGATAAGCTGATACCGTCACGGGTGAAGAAACTATTGGCGCAGTACGAATACAAGCTGGCATGTCTCCCCGGTATCTACCACGATCGCAACGTTCACCCGGCCAAGGGGCTGAGTCGGGGCGCGGTGACGATATCGTTGGATTTCGAGATGGCTTGGGCCTGGCAATACGCGAAGAATATCAAGGTCGACTTCATTGCGAAAGGTTTGCAGGAGCGGGAGCAGGTCCCCCTGATCCTGTCGAAATTAGAGATGCTGAACATACCTGCCACCTGGGCTACCGTGGGGCATCTGTTCCTCGATCGGTGTTCCCGCGGCGCAAGCGGATTGGCGCACCACGACCTTCCGAGAATCCCTCCATTCGAGAACAAGGACTGGAAGTTCGCTTCCGGCGACTGGTACCAGTTCGACCCCTGCTCCAGCGTCAAGCAGGACCCGGCGTGGTATGCGCCGGACCTGATCGAAAAAATCCTTTCCTCTCCATCAGGGCAGGAAATCGCGTGCCACGGATTCTCCCACGCGGGGTTCGGGCACTATTGCCCTAAGAACGTGGCGCGAGCGGAACTGGATGCCTGTATTTCTGCGATGTCTCGGTTTGGGATCAAGACGAAATCCTTCGTGTTCCCGGGGAACGACGAGGGGAATTTCGAGGCACTGGCGGAAAAGGGATTCCAGTACGTCCGGTCGTTTCCGAAGAAGTATGCCAAGATCAGCCTGCCGGTCCGTCGGAAGGACAATGGGCTCTGGAGTGTCCCCGTGTCAACGGCGATATCCAGGGGGATCCGCTGGACCCGCGAAGAGCGCCTTGCACGGCTAAAGCTATTCGTGGACCTCGCTGAAACAACCCGTCTTGCCTCGCATGTGTGGCTGCACCCGTCCATGCCGCTGTCAGAAATCGAAGAGATATTGATCCCTTTCCTGCTCTATTGCGCTGACAAACGTGATCGGGGAGTGCTCGACATCTTCACAATGGAGAAGATGGTTCAGGCGACGGAAACTGCATTTCGAAAAGAAACTGCAGTGATTTGAAAGAAGAGAATCAATTACGTGCACGCGATGATGTTCATCAATGACGATCTCTTCTAATTCTGTCGGAAGATTAATAATTCTAAATTAGGCGGACAAATTGAGAGTTCTGTTGAATACCGTCCGTCTAGATATAAGGGGAGGCGTGGCAAATTTCTACAGTGTCGTCAGGCCCTTTCTTGGCGAGGGCGTCGAATATTTCACTGTGGGGGCCCGTGGTGAAAAAGGAATCCTCGGTGTTATCTTTCGCATGGTGAAGGACTACTTTGACTTCTTTTTAAAGATCAGAAATGGGAACTACGATCTCGTGCACCTTAACCCATCGCTAGGTTCCAAGGCAATTATACGGGATGGTATCTTTCTGTTGATCGCGAGGGCGATGAGGGTAAGAGTGATCGTTTTCGTTCCTGGGTGGAATAACAGATTCGAGAGGGTACTCCGTCAATACTTTTTAGGCTTGTTTCAAATGACATACATGAAGGCCGATGCTTTCATCGTACTCTCTTCCGAGTTTAAGGATAAATTGATTGATATGGGGTATCGCAATTTGGTGTTCACCGAGACAACTGCTATCGACGATGGGATATTCAACCGCGCAGAAGAGACGATTCCCGGACCCCGGAAACCAAAACAAAACGAGAAATTCAACATCCTCTTCCTTTCGCGTATAGAGCGAGAGAAAGGAATTTACGAGGCCATTGAAGCGTTCGCCATGTTGAGGTCGATTTACGACTACGCGAAGCTGACTGTAGCAGGTGATGGTAGCGAGCTGTCGAACGCCCGTGCCTATGTCTTGTCCCGTGGAATCGATGGGATCGAATTTACCGGGTATTTGTGCGAAGAAGCGAAAAGAAAAGTTTTTTCAGGGGCAGACGTCTACCTGTTACCGACTCATGGGGAGGGGATGCCGATTTCGGTCCTTGAAGCTATGGCATACGGGCTGCCAGTCATTACAAGACCCGTTGGCGGCATAAGGGATTTCTTTGAGAACGGGAAAATGGGGTTCGTCACCGAAAGCCACTCCCCCGAGGTTTTTGCACGATTACTTGAAAATCTGCTTCTCGATCAGGAACTGCGGTCCTGGATTTGTGCATACAATATTGTTTATGCCAAGAATCATTTCCTTGCTTCGAAGGTTGCTTCGAGGATCGAGGAGATTTACCGTAAGGTTTTAGTTATTAACTCTCTTTCTTAGTATAAAACTTTTCCGCGCACATTACACGAAAGGAACTCCAAGAAGTATTGGAATCTATTTTCCCTATCCAGCACGATGCTATGGATAAATATTATTTTTTAAATATATAATAAAAATTATTTATTCTATAAAATATGTTTTCTAGTCATTTATGCCAATATCCTGTCTAAGGACATCATAAGTTTTGTCATCCTTTACCTGGTATATTAATCGGCTTAAGATGATGTCTTTTCAAGAGATCATCTATATGAGGCTCTGGCGATTTATCAGGGATAACATACTTAAATCGAAGCCTAATGCCGGAAGTATCCTCTCATTTAGGTTAATTCCTTTCGATGAGAAAACCAGATTTTTTTATAACGAGCATTTCGGGAAATTGAAAAACGATGCTATCGCGGAGGCTGAAAAAGTCCTCGAGAATCGTATTATCCTCTTTGGACAGGAAGTACTTTTTGAGAATGACATAGACTGGAACGTTGATTTTATAAATGGGAAGCGATGGGATCCTAAAACCGATTACCGATTCTCCAAGGAAAGCGATCCCAAATTTGTATGGGAACTTAATCGGCACCAGTTTCTCCCAACGCTAGGCAAGGCATTTTTCCTGATGGGTGACGAGCGATATGCCAGGAAGGCCATCTCGCTGATCGGGTCGTGGATCGATGAAAATCCCCTTTTTCAGGGAATCAACTGGATAAGTGGTATCGAATTGGCGCTGCGGCAGATATCGTGGATATGGACCCTTCATTTCATACATGGATCGGAAAGTCTTACTCCAGAGATTAAGAAGAAAATCGCAGAATCCATGTTCTTTCAGACGATGTACATTGAGAGAAACCTTTCCTTTTATTCTTCGGCAGGTAACCATCTCATTAGTGAAATTACTGGTATGGCATTGGTTGGCAAGGACCTGGGTCGAAATGATTTGGTTACCACAGCAGCCGGTCTTTTGGAAGAGGAGGTGGACCGGCAAATTCTCATGGATGGTGCGGGTGCAGAGCAGTCCCCTTCGTATCTGGCACATACCATGGAGTATTACCTGCTTTTCGCCTTAGCGATGGGGATGGAAATGGTTTCGCCAAAAATATTGAAGGGAATTGAACGAGGATCCTTATTCATTCAGGCATTATTGAATGCCGGGGAAGATGCCCTTTATTCAGGGGACAGCGATTCCGGAGAGGTATTGAGACTTTCGCATGCCTACAACAATTTCAAGACCCTCCTTAATGTTTCTGCTTGCGTGACTGGAAACATGGATACCCTTCAGGAAGATTTCCATGAGGACGAAAAAAGTTTCTGGCTTCTTGGGCCGGCTCGGTTTCAGGAGTTGACTAACCGCATCGTCAGGCGAAAGGTTTGCGGAAGAAATGCCTTCGAGGAGGGTGGATACTACATTCTTGAAAATACCCTGGATGGCCGGGATATCAAGGTTGCTTTCGACTGCGGCCCGTTGGGCATGAAGCCAATGGCGGCCCACGGCCACGCGGATGCATTGAGTTTTATCCTTAATGTAGACGGTCATCCCGTATTCATTGATCCCGGGACATATGTCTATTTCAAAGAAAATAAATGGAGAGATTATTTCCGGGGGACCTCCGGACATAACACCGTGAGAATCGATGGTTTCGACCAATCCAATTTCAGTGGAACATTTATCGCTATGCAGCATGCGGAGGCGGAGTGCATATCTTGGATGGAAGGCGAAAAGGTTTCCGGAAGGCACTCGGGATATAGCCGATTGAGAAGCCCGGCGGTTCACTACCGTACCATTGCGTTTGAAAAAGATGGCAAGATAATTGAAATCATAGATCGAATAGAGTCAGCAGGAGAGCATCTTGTCGAACAGTTCTTCCACCTGGATAGGGGATGCGTTCCGGGAATTATCGACAATGGAGTGATATTCATAGGCATACCTTGCGGTAGTATCACTGTACGGTTTGATCACCGGATGGAACTCTCTATTTACTACGGTGATGACGAATTGCCCCTCGGTTGGATCTCCCGGGTCTATGGGTCCAAGGAAAAAACCTTCACTATCGTTGGGAGAAATCGGATGAGGGGTTCCGACACGTTCGCAACCAGGATTTATTTTTGACATGTGCGGGATTGCGGGAATCCTCCGGTTTCAGGGCATTACAGATGAAGACATGCGGGTGATCAACCGCATGACGGATGTCATGGCCCACCGGGGACCGGACGACCGGGGTATCTATGTGAGTCGCACGAATCCACCCGTTGCCGCCCTGGGCATGAGGAGACTCAGTATCATCGATCTGTCGCCCGGTGGACATCAGCCTATGGGAGATCCTTCAAGCCGTTACTGGATTGTCTTTAATGGAGAGATCTACAACTATAGGGAGCTTCAGTCCCTGCTCGTGGAAAGAGGCTGGGAATTTCGTTCCAGTAGTGATACCGAAGTCCTGTTATACCTGTTTATCACATACGGGACCGGTTCCTTGAGCATGGTGGAAGGGATGTTCGCTTTCGCGGTATGGGACGAGAAGGAGAGGAAAATCTTCTTGGCTCGGGATCGGGTGGGGAAGAAGCCCTTCTTTTATTACTCCGACGGAAGCAAGTTCCTGTTCGCCTCAGAGATCAAGGCCATCTTGGCACATCCCGATGTTGAAACTGTACAAAACACGGAAAAACTCCGCGACTATCTGTACCTCAGATACGTTCCCGGGCCCGATACGATGTTCAGGAACGTTTATAAACTTCCACCAGCTTCATTTGCCGTGGTGTCGGAAAAGGGGATGGCGGTCCAGCGATACTGGGATGTCCAGCCCTCTCTTCCGAGACGGCAAAATATCCGGAAAGATTTGGAGGGGGAATTCCTGGATAGGTTCAATTCTGCGGTCGCGAAGCGCATGATCGCAGATGTTCCACTTGGCGCATTCCTTTCTGGCGGGATTGATTCCAGCGCCATTGTTTCCGTCATGCACAAGTTTGCAGGGGAGAACGTGAAGACCTACTCCGTCGGATTCGAGCCCCCATGGGAAAGCGAGCTCAAGTACGCACGGATTATGGCAAAATCCTGCAGCACGGACCATCATGAGGTACTAATCGACCATACTGATTTCAAGGACAACATCGAGGATCTCATCAAAGGCAGAGAAATGCCCGTATCGGAGCCGGCGGATATTCCGATTTTTATAATGAGTCGTTTGGCAAGCGAGAAGGTGAAGGTCGTTCTTTCGGGAGAGGGAAGCGACGAGATTTTCGGGGGATATTATAAATACATCTTCGATCCTTACACGAAATATTACAGGGCGCTGCCCGTCTCCTTGAAGCAGTTATGCCACCATCTGCCGAATATTCTTCCCTTCAAATTCAAAAAGGGGCTCCATTATCTCGCAGCCGCCGATATCGTGGACAACATCACTAGATCATTCGCCTGGTTTGCGTCTTTGGACGACGACGCCATCGTTAACAATGAATTCAAGGTGGACACATTCGTTCCCCCGATAGGAATCGGCGAGAGGCTCGGGCTCCTTGGATATAAGGGATCCGAGGCGATGTCGTATCTCGACCTCATTTACTGGCTTCCGGACAACCTCCTTGAACGGGCAGACCGAATCACGATGGCGAACTCCCTTGAACTTAGGGCGCCGTTTCTGGACCATGCCCTGATCGAATTTTGTTTTTCCCTCGCCATAGAACTCAAGATAAGTTATTTCACGACGAAGAAGCTCCTGAGGAAGGCGATGGGCGGCTTTCTTCCTCAGGAGATTATCCATAGAGGAAAGGTCGGATTTTCGACTCCCCTCGCCCACTGGCTCCGTCGGGAACTTCGGGATTGGGTGGAGGACATCGTATTTTCAAACAGATGCAGGCAGCGAGGGCTATTCGATCATAAGGTTCTGAGGGAAATGTATGACGACCATATCTCTGGGGTAAAAGACTGTTCCAAAGCTCTTTGGACAGTCATCAACTTGGAACTGTGGTTTCGTATTTTTATCAACGGAGGATCGGGGAAAGAAAATCATGAAAATTAGTATTTTCGGCCTTGGTTACGTAGGCACGGTTACTGCGGCATGCCTCGCAAAGGAAGGTCACGACATCACGGGTGTGGATCCCAACGGGACAAAAGTCGACATCATCAACGGAGGCCGCTCACCCATCATCGAAAAGGGTCTCGAGTCGATGATCACCGACGCTGTTCGGGAGAATTGCCTTAGGGCGGTCTTAAGAGGCCGGGAGGCTGTACTGGGGTCCGACGTCTCGATCGTGTGTGTGGGGACGCCTTCCAAGAGCAACGGGTCATTGGATTTAAAATACATAGAGAGGGTAATCCGTGAGATAGGGGATATTCTAAAAGAGAAGGACTCCTATCACATTGTGGTAGTCCGATCTACAGTACTGCCCGGGACCACGGAAGATGTTGTCATCCCCGAGTTGGAAAAAGCTTCGAATAAAAAAGAAGGGGTCGGTTTCGGCGTGGTGTTCAACCCCGAGTTTCTGAGGGAGTCGACATCGGTATATGACTTCTATAACCCCCCAAAGACCGTGATTGGTTCCCGTCGGGGAGAGGACGCCGATGCCGTATCCTCGCTTTATAAAGGAATTGAAGCTCCCCTTGTGAAAACCTCGCTGAAAGTGGCTGAGATGGTCAAATACGTGGACAATACATTCCACGCCTTGAAGGTCACCTTCGGAAACGAGATAGGGAATATCTGCAAGGCCATGAACATTGATTCCCACGAGGTCATGGACATTTTCTGCCTTGATACGAAGCTGAACCTTTCTCCGTATTATCTTAAACCGGGGTTTGCCTTCGGCGGGTCGTGCCTCCCGAAGGATCTAAACGCCATCGTTTATAAGGCCATGTCCCTTGATCTAAGCGTGCCTCTCATTCAGTCGATACACCTTAGTAACGATCAACAGATCAAAAATGCAGTAAATCGTGTGATTGCAATCGGGAAGAAGAAGATAGGGATTCTCGGGTTTGCCTTCAAGGCGGGGACGGACGATCTACGGGAGTCCCCCGTGGTTGCGTTGATCGAGACCCTGATCGGGAAGGGATATTCCATCAAGGTATACGACAGCAATGTTTACCTGGCGAAGCTTTTCGGCGCCAACAAGGAGTTCATCGAGACTCGCATTCAACATATCTCGGCTCTCATGGTTAAGGACATAGATGAAATAATTACCCATTCCGAGGTCATCATTATCGGCAACAAGAGCCCCGAATTCGCGGAAATCCTCCCCCGGCTACGAGACGAACAACATCTGTTCGATCTTGTCAGGATAGATTCCAACCCCAATACAATTGCCAAATACGAAGGGATCTGCTGGTAAGGAATTACTGTTGAAGAAGAAAACGTTAATATTTATTGAAGACGGTTCCTTCACCTATGACAACAGGGTGGTAAGGGAGGCAAACGCCCTTGTAGAGGCAGGATGGGAAGTGACGGTTATCTCTCCAAAATATTCTGATGATCCTTTTTATAAAAAGCTAAACGATAAACTAAGGGCCTACTACTATCCGAAGCCCAATGCGAAGGGGGAAATTGGGCATATTGTAGAACATAGTTTTTCAATATTTTTCGGCTCATTACTAACATTGTGGGTTTTTCTTAGACATGGATTCTCCATATTTCAGGCATGCAACCCCATGGACATTGGTTGGATGATCTCCCTGCCTTACAATGTTTTTGGGAGGAAGTTCATATTCGACCAGCACGACATCTGCCCGGAATTATACCTTTCTCGTGGGGGCGGTTCTGATAGCGACTTACCATATAAACTTCTAAAGTTCCTCGAAAAAAAATCATACCAATTTTCCGACGCTGTAATCGCAACCAATGAGTCTTACAAGGAAATTGCTGTTACAAGAGGCGGCAAGACACCGGAGGAAGTTTTCGTGGTCCGAAATGGGCCTGACCTAAACAAGTTTCGGAAGGTTTCCCCCCGCAATGGGTTCAAGAAGGATGGAGAAACACTTGTCGGTTACTTGGGTAACATGAATATTCAAGACGGCGTGGATTACCTTCTCCGGGCGGCGGAAGACATCCATCACAAGCATGGAAGGAAGGACATAAAATATGTCCTCATAGGCGGCGGGAGCCACAGGCACGTGCTCATGGAAATGGCAAAAAAAATGGGTTTGGATGATATCGTGACGTTCACTGGTCGTGTGCCAGATGATGAAATGCTTGAAACTCTGTCCGCATGCGATATATGTGTACAACCTGACCCTTTTAATCCGTTGAACGATAAATCCACGATGAACAAGGTGATGGAGTACATGGCAATTGAGAAGCCGGTGGTGGCCTTTGAACTCAAGGAAACCAAAGTTACTTGCGGAAATACCGCTTTGTACGCAACCCGGAATGTTACGTCTGATCTTTGCGAGAAAATTATTTTCCTTGCCGACAACCCTGAGGTAAGAATCAAAATGGGGCGGGCAGGAAGAGAAAGAGTGGAAAAATATTTTTCGTGGGAATTTTCGATTCCACACCTGATTTCTGCTTATGAATATGTCATTCGGTCTTTCTAGCTAGCCCCCTGAATTTTATCTAATTATCCATGAGTCCTCCGGCGTGTTGAACCTGCCCCTCGATTCCTGTCTCCCCGGCAGCGGGTGGGTCTTCGAGGACTCGGGGACGCTGGACCTGAAGGGGCAGGCGGAAATTCGGAAACAGATGTGGATCAGCAGCGCATTCATCCGCAAGGATGGGGATAGGCAGATGACCTACTACTGGTTCCCCCAGAGGGGGAGGGTGCTCAATAACATGTTCGAGCTGCCGGTCTTGGATACCATTTTGCCGGGTGCGGGCTAACGATGGTCTTTCTCTCCACATTGCTGATCTCGCTGTTTACGACCATCGTCCTGATCCCGGCGCTCGGCGCCGTAGCGGGTAAGTTCAATGCGATGGATATCCCGGACGAGCGGAAGGTCCACGAGCGGCCCATCCCCCGGACCGGCGGGATCGCCATGGCGGCGGGGGCGATCATCCCCGTTCTTCTCTGGGCGCACGGCGACGGTTTCGTGCGGGCCTACCTGGCCGGTGCGGCGATCCTGGTCTGTTTTGGCATAGTCGACGATTGCAGGGGCATCACCCCCAAATGGAAGTTCCTCGGGCAGTTCGCCGCGTCTCTCGTAGTCATCTTCCTCGGGGGGTTGAAGATCCGCACGCTGGGGATGCTCCTGCCGGGGTATGCCGACCTGTCCGGTTGGGTTTCGGTCCCGCTGACCATGCTTGCGATCATGGGGGTGACCAACGCCATCAACCTGGCCGACGGCCTGGACGGCCTGGCCGGCGGCATCTGCCTCCTGATCTTCTGCACCATCGGGTTCCTCGCCTACCTGCAGGGAGACGTCATCATCGGGCTCGTCTGCCTGGCCATGGCGGGCGCCATCTTCGGTTTCCTGCGTTACAACACCCACCCCGCGACGGTCTTCATGGGGGACACGGGGAGTCAGCTGCTCGGTTTTTCGGCGATCACCCTGTCGCTCGATCTGACGCAGGGGAACACGGCTCTTTCCCCCATTCTGCCCCTTTTCCTTTTGGGGATTCCGGTGCTCGACACGCTCCTTGTGATGATCCTGCGACTGAAAAGGAGGAAGTCCCCCTTCTCGGCGGACAAAAACCACATCCACCACCACCTCATGGCCCTGGGGCTGCACCACGGGGAGTCGGTCATCGTGATCTACACATGCCAGGCGTTTTTGGTAGTCGCCGCGTACCTGCTCCGGTATTACTCGGACTGGATGCTGCTCGGCATATATCTGGGGTTTTCCGTCGCCGCCGTCTTTCTGATTTCGGTGACAAGCCACAACGAGTGGAACGTTAAATCCGATTCCTTCGTTCCGATGTTCCCCGGGTTCCGGTACATGAAGGATGTAAAGCAGAAAGGGAACGTCATCAGGACGGTCATGCCGGCCCTGCAGGTCGGGCCGCCCCTGCTGCTTTTTTTTACCTGCCTGCTACCATCTGGTCTGCCGGCGTATGCCCCCTACTGCACCCTGGGGTTTGCCGGGTTGATCGCAGCTACCTGGGCGCTCAAGTGGGATGCGCTGGAGGAAGTGCTTCGGGTAACCCTTTACCTCTTCATCCCGTTTGCCGTGTACGAGAGTTCGCATGCCCCTTCCGATTGGGCGAAAGGGGTGCCGTTTCAGCTCTACAACGGGACCTTTTTTCTGCTGGCGATGCTCGTCATCCTGGGTTCGAAGCTGTCCCGGCGCCAGGTGGGATTCAAGAGCACCCCGCTCGATTTCCTGATCTTTTTCCTCGCCCTGGTGGTCCCCAACCTGCCCGAGCAGAACATCCAGGCGTACCAGCTGGGGAAGGTAGGGGCCAAGATTGTCATCTTCTACTTCAGCTACGAGGTGCTGATGGTTGAGCTCCAGGGGAAGTTGGGCGTCCTGGCCCTGTGGACGGGGGCGGCGCTTGTCGCCCTGTCCATACGGGCCATCGTCTGACGGGTGATGGATCCGGTTCAATGGAAGAAGGGAACTTCATGAGGACCAGATTGCTTGCAATTGGTCTTCTTTTCCTGGGCGTGCTGGCGGCTTCCTGCAGCGGGCCCACCGAGAAGAAGATAAGGTTCTTCCGGAACGGGCAGGCTCTCCATGAGAAGAAGGATTATGTGAAAGCGAGCCTCGAGTTCAAGAAGGTTCTCCAGATCGACCCGGAGTTCGCCGACGGCTACTACATGCTGGGGATGACGCAGCTGATGCTCGGAGACTTTTCCCGCGCGTGGGGCAGCTTCAACAAGGCTGTCGATCTTGAGCCGGATCACTACAAGGCCCAGATCCAGTTGGGAAAGATCCTGGTCGCCGCAGGAAAGCGGGACGAAGCGATGAAGAAGGCCGAGCTTGTTCTAAAGAAGGAACCGGGGAATGAGGAGGCCCAGCTGATCAAGGGCCAGGTCCACCTGGCCGAGAAGGAAAACGCGAAGGCGCGCGCGCATCTGGAAAACCTTCTGGAACAGGGGATGAAATCCCCCGATCTCTACCTGCTCCTGGCTTTGACGCACATGCGGGAGAAGGATTTCCCCGGGGCGGAGAGGGTTCTCCTGAAAGGGATCGGAGAACACGGGGAGTCCGTCCCCCTGTACCGGGTGCTTGCCGATGTGTACGCCGCCGCGGGACGGATCGAGGCGTCGGCCGCGCAGGTAAGAATAATGATCGAGCTCGAGCCGGAGAAATACAGCTACCGGATCACCTTGGCAGGCCTGTACTGGAACACGGGGCAGCAGGAAAAGGCCAGGGAGCTGCTCCAGGGGCTTCTCGCGGAAAGGCCGGACGACGAGGCGGTCCGGCTTGATGTAAACGGGTTCTACCTTTCCCGGGGGGCGGTCGCGGACGGGGAAGCAGTCCTTACGGAGGGGATCCGCCGAAACAAGGAAAGTGTCAAGCTCCGCCTGGCCCTGGGCGATCTCTGCCGGAACACCGGGAGGACCGAACGGGCGATAGCCGTGTTCCAGGAGACGATGGAGCTTTTTAAGGACCCGGCAAGCCCCGATGTCCTGCGGGCGAAGAATAGCTTGGCTCAGGTGTATAGTCTGCGGGGAGAGCTGGGCAAAGCGAAGGCCTTCGTGGAAGAGGTGCTTAAGGAAAGCTCCCACAACGTGGACGGGCACATAATCAAGGGGAACATCCTCCTGCGGGAGAAGGACGGCGCCGGGGCGGTCGCCGAGTTCCGCACGATCGTGAGCGAGAACCCCCAGTTCATCCCCGGGTACTTACTGCTCGCCCAGGCGCACCTTTTGAAAAATGAGACAGCCCTCGCGCAGGAAAGCCTGCAAGGCGCTCTGAAGATCGATCCCGGGTCGAGGGAGGCGCTTCTGGCGCTTGCCCGGTTCCACACCTTGCGGAAAGAGTATCCGAAGGCGCTTGGGTTTCTGACAAAAATCCTGGAGAACAACTCCGACGACCTCGAAACGTACATGCTGCTCGGCAGGATCTACATCGCGAGGGAGGAGAACCAGAAGGCCGTCCGGGTGTACAAGGCGGCACTCGCGAAAAAGCCCGACTTCTGGCCCGCGGCGAACAACCTGGCCTGGCTCCTGTGTGACCGCGGGACAACGAAGGCAGAATTGGACAAAGCCCTGGCGCTGGCGCAGAAAGCGCTGAAAATCCGCCCCGGTGAGCCGATCCTGCTCGACACGCTGGGGTGGGTCCAATACCGGAAGGGCGACCTGGAGCGGGCGCAGGCCAACCTGGAGCGGGCGCAGGCGAATCTCCCGGACCACCCCGAGATCAACTACCACCTCGGGATGGCGTATCTTTCGGCAGGGAAGCGGGAACGGGCGAAGGGGCACTTGGAGAAGGCGGTTGCGGGCAAGGACGATTTCCCCGGCAGGGAAGAGGCGGGCAAGGCCCTGGCCGGGATTTGACGGGGAACGGGGGAGCATGGTGGCGAGAAATCTTCTGGATCGAGGTGTGGAAAGACCCGGCCTTGACCCCGACCGGTTTGCCCGGAACCGGTTCGTGGCCTTCGATCCAGGCGCGCCGGAGGTCGAGTTCTACCGGATGCTGCGGACCAAGATTCTGCATCGCACGGAAGGGATCGGTGGGGTTACCGTGATGGTTACCAGTGCACTCCCCGGGGAGGAAAAGACCACGACGGCGATCAACCTTGCCTTCACCTTCGCCAAGGCGTATAGCCAGACGGTGCTCCTCGTGGACGCCGACCTGAAGCAGCAGAAGATCCACGAGGTCCTGGGCTTCGAAAACGACAAGGGCCTGCCGGACTATTTGCTGGACAACTGCCTCCTATCCGACACGATTGTCTGGCCGGGCATCGAGAAGCTGACCATCCTTGCGGGGGGAAGGACGCGCACGGAGAGCAGCGAACTGCTCGGATCGCCGGGGATGAAGGTCCTGGTCGAGGAGATGAAGAGCCGGTACCAGGAACGGTACGTGATCTTCGACGTGGCCCTCGTCCTGATCGGGGCGGACGCCCTCGCCTTCGCGCCGCTGGTCGATTGTATCCTCTTCGTCGTCCAGACGGGGCGGACATCCCTGCAAGACGTAAAAAGGGCGATAAAGATGCTCCCGCAGGAAAAGGTCCTGGGTCTGGTGCTGAATCGGGATCCTCATGTTGTGATGACGGACTATCAAATAAAATATGGCCGATCTTTGGCGATAATAATAGGTGGCTGAGGCGACACACGATAAGTGACATAGGGGGAGGCGTGGATAATTCCGATCTTGAGACAAAGATAATGAAGTACATAAGCGAGAATTTTCTGTATCGAACCGACTATAACAATGTCGACAAGGGCGCTTCCCTCATCGGCTCGGGGATATTCGACTCCACCGGGATCCTCGAGATCATCACCTACCTTGAGGAAAAACTGAACATCAAGGTGGAGGACGAGGAAGTGATTCCGGATAATTTCGACAGCATCAATGCCATTACGACATTTACCCGCAAAAAGCTGGACGGGATTGCAAAAGGCGAGGCTATTTGACTCGGCCATGAGAAGCGGCGGGTTCGGCCCGATTCCATGTGCGGCATAGCCGGAATCTGCAACCTCGGGGAACCCGCCCCCATTTCCGTGGAAACGCTTCGTCGAATGGTCGGGGCGATCCGCTACCGCGGTCCCGATGAGGCGGGCCTATTCGTCGACGACTATTGCGGCCTCGGGCACGCGCGCTTGAGCATTATCGACCTCTCCGGCGGTTCTCAGCCGATTCACAACGAAAGCGAATCCCTCTGGATCATCTTCAACGGCGAAATCTTCAACTACTTGGAACTCCGCCAGGATCTGCTTTCGAAAGGCCATACATTCTACACGTCCTCGGACACGGAGGTCATTCTTCACATCTACGAGGAGCTGGGGCCAAAATGCCTCGAACGACTGAACGGTCAATTCGCGATCGCCATCTGGGACTCTTCCAAGAGGGAGCTGTTCCTCGCCAGGGATCGCGTGGGGATCCGCCCTCTCTTCTACGTCCTCGACGGAGGACGTTTCGTTTTTGCTTCGGAGATCAAGTCGCTGTTTTCGGCCGGCGGCGTCCCCTGTCGGATTGACCCGATCGCACTCGACGAGGTGTTCACCTTCTGGACGACCCTCCCCGGCAAAACCATGTTCCGGGACGTGCGCGAGTTGCCACCCGGCCATTACATGATGGCAGCGAAGGGAAATATAACCATCCGCAAGTACTGGGAGCTCCCCTTCCATCACGCCGAGGACCATCTTGACTGGCCTGTCGACAAAATATGCAACGAAGTCGCAGGGCTGCTCCTCGACGCCACCCGGATCCGTCTCAGGTCGGATGTACCCGTCGGCTGCTACTTGAGCGGAGGACTCGATTCCTCCGGTATCACCGCCCTCGTCCGGAGGAACTTCAACAACAACCTGCGGACCTTCGGGATCGGGTTCGCCGAGAAGGACTTCGACGAGAGCCCGTATCAGGACCGTATGGTGTCCCACCTCGGGACGGAACACTCCTCCGTCCTCGCGGACAACACCTTGATCGGCTCTCGGTTCCCCGACGTGGTTTGGCACTGCGAAAAGCCCTTGCTACGGACCGCGCCGGTTCCTTTGTTTCTTCTCTCCGACGTCGTACGCGGCAAACGATTCAAGGTCGTGCTTACGGGGGAAGGCGCAGATGAGATTTTCGGCGGATACAACATCTTCCGGGAGACGCTGGTCCGCAGGTTCTGGGCCAAAGACCCGGACTCGAAGTACCGTCCCCTGCTGATACGGAAACTCTACCCTTACATTTTCAAGGATTCCCGGTCCAAGAGCACCCTGGGGGCGTTCTTCGCAAAGGGGATCGAGGACACGGACGACCCGTTTTTCTCTCACCGGATCCGCTGGGAGAACACGAGCCGGCTGAAGTCGTTATTTTCGGACGACCTCCGGTCCGAAGTGGGGACCTACAACGGGTATGATGTGTTGAGGGCATCGCTACCGGAGCCGTTCGGGTCATGGGACCCCTTGTCCAAGGCCCAGTACCTCGAGGCGGCGATTTTCCTCAGCAACTACCTCCTCTCTTCGCAGGGAGACCGGGTCGCCATGGCGCATTCCGTCGAAATCCGCCTCCCCTTCCTGGATTACCGCGTTATCGAGTTCATGGGACGGGTACCCCCGAAATGGAAGATCCGGGGCATGAACGAGAAATATCTCCTGAAGAAGGTTTTCGCCGAACTGCTCCCCGAGCCGATTCTCAAGCGCGCCAAACACCCGTACCGCGCACCGATCCAGAAGAGCCTTTTCGACAGCGACCGCCCCGAACTGCGGGATTCGCTCTCGGGCGAAACGGTCCGCAGGATCGGGCTCTTCGACCCGAAGAGAGTCGAAATCCTGCTCTCCAAGATCCGCAGATCCCAGAAGGCGTCGGAGGTCGAGGAGATGGCGCTGGCGGGGATCGCTTCCACGCATCTGGTGGCCGACCAGTTCCTGACGGGTTTCCCGTACAGGCCGATCGTTCCGGTTACCGTTAAAATATTCGTGGACCGGAGATCTGTGGCAAAAAACTGAATCCGACCGCCAGGAGGATCATGGATGATGTTCAGCCCCACGCTCTTACATCAGTTCCTGACGCAGACCGCGAAGAAATTTCCCGACAAGACAGCGATCATCGCCGAAGGGAAGCGGCTCACCTATCGCTCCCTCGACACGTCATCCTCCATGCTGGCACGGAGCCTCCGTAGGATGGGCATCCTACGCCATGACCGGGTCGTCGTGTTCCTCGACAACTCCCCGGAGTCCGTGATCTCCCTTTATGGGATCCTCAAGGCCGGAAGCGCCTTTGTCATCCTGAACGCCTCGATGAAGGCGAAGAAGCTGGCCTATATCCTCCGCGATTCGGGGGCATCCGCCCTGATCACCCATGGGAACAAGGCTGAGGTCGTCGCCGAGGCCGTCCGGGAACTCCCTGTAAAACCGCGGATCGTCTGGGTGGGAAGCCGAGCATCCGACCTGGCCGTACGCGGGATCGAATCCGTGGCCTGGGACGAGGCGATCACGGCCGGCGGTCCGGACTGGCATCCACCCCGTTGCATCGACCAGGATTTAGCCGCCCTCATCTATACGTCGGGATCCACCGGGGAGCCAAAGGGGGTCGTATCCTCCCACATGAACATGGTCTCCGCAGCGCGGAGCATCATCCAATACATCGGAAACACGAGCGACGACATCATAGTCGACGTGCTTCCCCTTTCCTTCGACTACGGTCTCTACCAGGTCATAATGAGCGTGATATTCGGGGGGACCGTGGCGCTCGAATCTTTCTTCTTCCCCGTACAAGTCCTTCAGTGCATAGAGAAGGAGCGGGTCACGGGGCTTCCGCTGGTCCCGACGGTCGCGGCGTTCCTCCTGAAGATGAAGAATCTCGAAAAGTATGACCTCCGCTCCCTTCGGTACATGACCAACACGGGAGCGGCGCTTCCGGTCGAGCACATCCGAAAGCTCCGCTCCCTTTTTCCCACGGTGAAGGTCTTCTCCATGTTCGGGCTGACGGAGTGCAAGAGGGTCTGTTACCTCCCCCCGGAGGAGATCGACCGGCGCCCTGCCTCGGTCGGGAAAGCGATACCGAACTGCGAGGTCTTCATCCTCGATGAGAATTGCCGGGAGGTTGCTCCCGGAGAGATCGGCGAGCTCGTGATCCGGGGATCGAACGTGATGCGCGGATACTGGAACGCCCCGGACCTCACGGCGCAAGCGTACCGCGCCGGCCGGATCCAGGGTGAAATGTGGCTCTACTCCGGAGACTTCTTCCGAATGGACGAGGAGGGCTTCCTCTATTTCCTGGGCCGGAAGGACGACATGATCAAATCCAAGGGGGAGCGGATCAGCCCGAAGGAGGTTGAAAACGTCCTGTCGGAGATCCCGGGCGTTGCGGAAGCGGCGGTCATCGGCGTTCCGGACGATATTCTCGGGCAGGCCATCAAGGCCTTCATCGTCCGTGCCCCCGGTAGCCGTCTGACGGAAAAGGACGTGCTCAAGGCATGCGTGGAGAGCATGGAAACATTCATGGTTCCCAAGTACGTGGAGTTTGTCGCCGATCTCCCGAAATCGGCGCACGGCAAGATCGACAAGTCCGCTTTGAAGAGCCGGACCGCCGTCTAAGAAAGTTCATCGCTCTCCAGGCCGGTTCCGCCTTCCTCCGGATCCGTCACATGGCAACTTCAGGGATGGGCGCCAGCAGGATCGGTTTCATGTGCAGGGGCGCGGTCGTCTTTCGCTTCGTCTGGATATCGCGAAAAACCCGGAGGACCTGTTCGGGCGTCAGGCGGGTTTCCCTCCCCACCTCCTCGGAGCTTTTCCCCGCGTTGAAGCCCCACATGACCAGGTCCATCGTCTCGTAGGGAAGAACGAAGTAGAACTCTTCCTGGCTCTGCGCGAAACTGTAGGTATCCGTCGAGGGACGGGTTGCGAGGATCTCCTCGGGCAGTCCGAGGAATCTGCCCAGTTCATAAACCTGACTCTTGAAGAGGTGAGCGATTGGTTTGACGTCCGCGGAACCGTCCCCGTTCTTGACGAAGAATCCCTGGTCATACTCCAACCGGTTCGGGGTTCCTGCGACGGCGAAGTTCAGCCGGTCGGCATGAAAATACTCGAGGGTCTTCCGGATCCTCTGTTTGAAATTTGTCGCGGCGACGATCTGGAGATACGCCTTGAGCGGAAGGCGCTTTTCCATCACCTCGCCATCCGGTCTTTTCACGACGAGCTTGAAGAAGTTCAGCCGGTCCGAATCGAGGAGGTCTTGGGAGATCACGATCTTGATCTTCCAGTCGTTGCCGTAATCGGGAAACACAGTGAGGATCGCCTTGTCCCTCCAGGCGTAACAGCCGATCGCCTCGAGGGTGGACGATATGTCCTTGACTTCGTAAGGGATGTCGAGCTGGCGGCAGAGATTTTCGCCGAGAGTGAAACTGGAAGGCGAGGAGTCGTGCTCCGGGAGGAGGAGCGCGAAAACCCGCTCCCTGCCGAAGGCGCGGACCGCCAGCGCCGCGCAAACCGAACTGTCGATCCCGCCGGAGACGGCGACGACCACGCCCTTGCGGGACAACTGCTTGTAGACGGCATCGCGAAAAACCTCTTCCATCTCCTTGAGGATCGACGCCGGATCTATGGCTAACCAGTGATGGAGCGGCATAGGCCCCCCCGGTAAATTTTTCTCGTACTCCACGGATAAGATACTGGATCTTGCGCCGTATGGAAAGAACGACAGGGGTTACGGCGTCATCCCATTGACGAATGGATTAAAATAAGGTGATTAGTTACGATTTGGCACCAGATTACACAGGGACTTCGTGATCAAAAGGAAGAGGTTCTCCTTGCGATGATTGTATCGGAACTCAAGCTCCTTGAGGTAATAAGGGAATCTCTGCGGGGAGACTCCATGGTATTTCATGATGCGCTCCTTGGCGTAACTCCAGAAGCCCTCCAGCCCGTTGATATATACCCGGCCACGAGAAAAGTATTTCCCATGGTCCACGCGAAGGTGTCGGTAGCCGCAGAACATGAGCGAGTCATAGCTCTTGTATCGGTCCGTGTAGACGATGCTTCCCCTGCGAACCTTCTTGACCGTGAGAGCCAGCACATCTTTTGCCCGAGTGGTGGGAAGCACCTCCACGAAGACTCGCCCCTCCCGCTCCAGAATGCTGAAAACAGGGACTTTGCCGGCGGCACCCCTTCCCCGTTTCCCTTTTCGCTTCCCACCAAAATACAATTCGTCCACTTCGACTTCGCAGCCAAGGAACACGTCGCTATCGGTGGAATGAGCAAGGATGGCGGCACGGATCGTGTGGACGGCTTTATACGCCGCATTGTAGGAGAGGCGGAGCTGCTGGGCAATCTTCCGGACGGAGAGTTCCAGTTCGAAGAGCTTGATGAGACGCAGCCACTTTCGGCGGTAAGATTTCCCTGGTTGATCCTGCGGCTGGAGAAGTCATGGAAGGTGTAGCGGCATGAGGAACAACGGCGTCGGTCATCCGCCAGCCGGTAGAGTTTTTTCCCCACAGTGGAGTGAACCCCTCCCACAAGGAATGCCTCGCGCCGTCGCGCTACCCCACAGTGGCCGTTCGAGTAGGCGCCGTAGTAACAGGTCAGGGATCTCATTTTGCCTCACAGACAGGCTCCACAATATTGAGAATTGATTATCGTGTCATCACCAAATTCGTGAAATAATTAGCGGTACCTTGAATGAAAATCCTTTGTCCAAACTGCAGCGAACACTCAGCCTTCACCCCGGATTTAGTCGTATGTAAACATTGTGGAGGAAAGTTTAGAGACGCATCCGGTATTTTTGATTTTGTGAACGCCCCTGATCGTGCCGAGGAAAAAAGTTTCTACGATCATGTTTATGCACAGGCAACAAAAGAGAATTACGCTAAACGAACAGTTGATAGCGTGTTGCCATTATGGGACCTGCCGGAGTCGCCGGAAAACAGGATCGTGCTTGAACAAATTGGTGATTTGTCTGGTAAGACCGTGCTATTGCTCGGTAATGGTGAGTCGGTAAAGGAGTTGCTATTTCTGAAAATGGGTCCCACGCATCTTGTTTATTCGGATCTTTCGACTCATGCCTTAATAAATATTCTTGAGCGCTTCGATTTGGATCAATACCAGAATCAGCTGACCTTCGCTGCGGTCGACGCGCACTATATACCGTTCGCCAATGAAACATTCGATGTGATCTATGGGTTCGAAATGGTTCATCATCTTCCAGATTTGGATCGTTTTTTCGTTTCAGCGATGACGGCACTCAAACCAGGTGGCCACACTATTTTCATGGATGATGCATTTGCACCGATCTGGCATTACTCGAAACAGACTTGGCTAAAGCCGCTAATGAAAATGAGTCATCAGAAAACTGGAATTTCACCGGAAGATTATCGATTTTCAATGAAAGGTGGTTTTAAGGAAGATGATTTGGCGGGAAGAATACGGCTCGCCGGAGGTGAGCCCTGGTTCATTCGTGCATCGTTCGTTACATACCTGTTCTATCGTGGCGCCGAAAAGTTGTTGCCACACAGGGTCAATAGAGTACTCAGGAGCCGAAAAGTTTCCAGAGCAGTAAACTATGTCGATAAGTGGTTGTGTAAAATACCCCTTCTAAGAAAAAATCAGATTCGTCTGATTTGGGGATTTACGAAACTTCCGTAGAGCCAAATATCCACCTCGTATGTGCGGGATCCGGCTTAGGAATTGGAAGTCAATGCCCGTATTATTATGACCAGGTTACTCGATTGTCCAAAGTCCCGGTGGCTTAGGGCGAGACTCCGAAATTGGCGCGTCCGCGCCGTTAGACCGCGGATTCACGGTGTCGGAGTCCACGGTGTACAGGCTTCTCCGGCAGGCTGGCTGGATCAATCCGAAGGAACCGCGGCAGTTCACGGCGTCTTCGGAATACCGCGTCAAGACGAGGCGGCCCAACCAGATGTGGCAGACGGATGCGACGTACCTGCTGGTCAATAACTGGGGCTGGTATTACCTGATCTCGGTGCTGGACGATTTCAGCCGCAGGATCCTGGCGTAGAAGCTCCAGAACACGTTGGATGCGGACGCGTTCAGCGAGGTCGTGGAACTGGCGTGCGAAGTCACAGGGATGTACCAGGTTCTCGAAGAAAACCGCTCGAAGCTTCTGTCGGACAACGGGGCGGCGCTGATCTCGAAGCCCTTCGGCGACTACCTGGAGGCCAAGGGGATCGGCCATATCTTCGCCTCGCCGTTCCATCCGCAGACCAACGGCAAGATCGAGCGGTACCACAGCTCGTGCAAGGAGCAGGTGAACCTGTTCACCTGGGAAACGCCAGCGGAACTGGAGGAGGAGATTGGCCGGTTCATCGCCTTCTACAACGAACGGCGGTATCACGAAGCGCTTGGCAACGTGACGCTGGATGATGTGTACTACGGGAGAAGGGAATTGATCCTGGCGCGTCGGGCGAGATTGAAGGAAGAAATGCTGGCCCGGCGCAGGGCGGTGAACACCCAACCGCGGAGGACGGAGGGAGAAACCATACCTTAACTCAGAACCCGAAAAGTCTCATTCCTTAAGACGACGTACACAGGAAAAGGCAACGTTTTAATAATGATAAGAGCGATAAAACTAACCCATCTAGATGAGATGAACAAGATCTATTTTCCGTATTTACAGAATGATTTAAAATATTGATGAATCGACTATTTGGGTTTTTTTAAAAAAAATATGTCGGCCGATGTCATACAATAAACGGATGAGTAGTTTCTAAAATATCGAATTCGATTGGAGGAATTTGTTAATACTCTATCAAAGGAAGGTTATATTTGGCTCGGTTCGATATCTTGATTCTTATTGATGATTTGATTATTTTTTATAAGCAAAGGAAGGATAGAAATAACGCCCTAAGTGGACCAAAATGATTAATCTTCTGCGGATTCTTACTTCATTTTTCATCTTATTGTCCGCTTGCTCACACAGCACAAGCAATCAAGAACCTGTCAATAATCCTGTCGATAATAAGGGAAAAAAACGCATACTCCTGTTGGGGGCCTCAATTGGAAGAAACTGGAATATTCCGTCTCTGCCTGAAAGAATAACCAACCATGATTATATTTTTGAATATGTCGATGGGGGCGCGTTCGATAAAAGTGCGAAACTGATGGAAATCCTGGCCCGGCAAGAGGACAAGCCGGACGCCGTTTTTCTCAAGGAATGCGCCGCCTACTTTCCCGGCGATATCAAGCATTATCAAAGCTTGATGAAGCAATGGGTCGAGGCTTGCCGAAAAGCCAATGTTATTCCTATTCCGACGACAGTAGTTCCAGTCACACGATGGCATTTTTTAAAAAAATTTGCCGTAGATATTGTCAAGTTGAGAAATCCCTTCAGACTAGGCAGCCCCTTGAAGGCGAACAGACAACTAGCTATTCAGGCATATAATGACTGGATCAGGAGCTTTTGCGCCCAAAATGATCTCCTCATGTTGGATCTCGAAAAAACCGTTAGAATAAGCGAGAAAAACCGATATCTCAGGAGCGACTTGGCCACGGTAGATGGGCTTCATCTCAACCAAAAGGGTTATCAACTCTTGGATCAAATTGTCATTCCCACGATCGAAAAAGTGAATTGGAAATGAGCGGAGAGGTCATGATCAGATCACAGAAAGGGATTTGTGGAGGCAGATAATGCTCCTGGCAAGAGGCATAAGAGATCGTCTGGTCAAGATATCCTCATGGCTCGTCGTCAATTATTATCGTTTTATGGGAGTTAAGATCGGAAAAAGTTGTTTTATCAGTATTCACGCTTATCTTGATGTGAGACGGGGGAAAATATCAATAGGAAATGGTGTTGCCATAGCCAGAGGTTCCTATGTTTTAAGTCATACGGGATTTCGCCCGTCAAAAGAGGGAGAAATTACCGTCATCGAAGACAATGTGAGAATATTCGTCAACGCCGTTATTCAACCCAACGTCAGAATAGGAAAAAACGCAATCGTCGGAGCCGGATCTGTCGTGATGAGAGACGTTCCTCCCAATGCCGTTGTTCAGGGGAACCCCGCAAGGGTGGTCGGTTACGTGTCATCAGAAGAATCGCCAGGCACTCCCGGTCCGACCATCACTCAGAAAGACCAGCCTTAGTTCCCAATTTCTTTCTGACCATCTCCACAGTCTTCTGGCTGAGAGTAGTGAAGTCTTAATTGCATAAATGTAGGGGGAGGAACCAGTAATAATGGGGAAGCAAAGGAATAAGCCGTGGACTGGAGCAAAATGGAAAGGGATTATCCTCGCCGGCGGGGCCGGGACGAGACTCTTTCCCATCACCAAGGCGGTAAGCAAGCAGCTCCTTCCCGTCTACGACAAGCCAATGATCTATTACCCCCTCTCAGTCCTAATGATTGCGGGGATCCGGGATATCCAGATCATCTCCACGCCAGAGGAACTACCCCGGTTCAAGAGGCTCCTGGAGGACGGGTCCCAATGGGGAGTCCGGTTTTCCTACGCCGTCCAGCCACGTCCGGAGGGGCTGGCGCAGGCCTTTCTCATCAGCAGGGAGTTCATCGGAAAGGACAATGTCTGCCTCATCCTGGGGGACAACATTTTTTACGGGCAAGGGTTCCAACAGACACTTCGGAAGGCGACACAGCTCAAGAAAGGTGCTCTCATCTTCGGGTACTGGGTACGGGATCCAGAACGATACGGAGTCGTGGAGTTCGACGGGTCGGGAAAGGTGCTGAGCATCGAGGAGAAACCCAGGAAACCGAAATCGAGCTATGCGGTTCCCGGCCTGTACTTCTTTGACAACCGCGTGGTGGAGTTTGCCTCCGGGCTCAAGCCTTCGGCCCGCGGGGAACTGGAGATTGCGGATGTGATCAACGATTACCTTGCGCGCGGAGATTTGCATGTGGAACT
>MEWP01000051.1 GCA_001775395.1 candidate division Zixibacteria bacterium RBG_16_53_22
GGCTCTGCTCCTCTTTTCCACCATTTAGATAATGGACTCGTTCGGCGGCTTTCTCTGGCGTGGCGTGGTCTGACTCTGGAATCCATTTGCCCGCTGGCGAGTAATGACCAACTGTCCAAAGTTCGGGTTCGCTCTGAATGTAAACGTACATTTCAATCTCCTCTCGTTCTCCGTGCTGTCCGCGATGCGCGCCGCACCGCGTTATAGTGCTAATCGTATCCGTCTGATTCATCATGTCCGCAGTTCGGACAAATCCGCAAGAAATCGACAGTCCAGTAATCATCTGAGCGGGCAATCATTTCGTCTTCTGTGCCCTCTCGCATCTCTGCGCCGCACGCCGGGCAAATGTACGCATAGTGCCGCGTTCCGACGAATGTCCAACCAGCGCTGTAGTGGCACGCCGGGCAAGTGCCGTATCGAGATTCTCGCGGCGCATCTTTCACGACGAAGCCGCAATGGTCGCACTGCAATAAATCTAAGTCAATGATTTGTGTGGTTTGCATTTCTCATCTTTTCGAGGCGCGGTTCGCGCGCTCGCTTGTCTCTTTAGATTATTGGCTCGGTGGAATTGCGCCGAGCGGAATCAACGTTTCGATGATCGGTCGATAATGCGCTGGCTTCGAAAAATGCTTTGTTGCAAAGCCCTGCGCTTCGACGCGCTCGAATCCGACGAGCGCATCGTAATGCTCAATCTGTTTCCGCTCAATCCACGCCCAGAACGCGGCGCGCGCCTCTGACTGCCCACTATCCGAATCATTCATGCCACGAATGATCTGGTAGCCAGCGGGTACGGATTTTATGCAATCGATATTCCCGAATTTGGATAATTTTAGTTTCATGATCGCTCTTTTCTGACATAAATATACACCCAATTCCATCTTTAGTCAAGCATTTTATCCTTAAAAATTTGAATCGCCCGGAAACTCGTTTTGGCGCGGAAATCCACGAAAAACGATGAGTATTGACGCAGGTGTTGATTCGTGGTAGAATCTGAGCAATGAACGGATTCAAGTCTTTGTTTCTTTGCCTCGGCATCCTCGTCTTCGGATTCATCATCGGCTACGTGCTCGTCTGGCGGTGGATCGTTACCTCGATGCAGGAGTATCTCAATTGAAACCGTTCCCGCGTAATCCGCGCACCATCTCCGCTGCTGAATTGACCGCGCTCGAAGCATCGATGCAGGAATTCGGGGACTTGGGCGGGATTGTGCATTCGCTCGAAACCGATGAAATCATCGGAGGCAACCAAAGAATTTCTGCAATGAACGCCTTCGGCGTATCCCCGACGATCACTGAATCATTCGACCCGCCGACGCCGCAGGGTACGGTCGCTGTCGGCTACATCCTGTTCAATGGCGAGCGATTCAACTATCGCGCCGTGCGCTGGACGCCCGAACAATGCCGCCGCGCAAACATCATCGCTAACGCGGCGGGCGGGCATTTCGATTTTTCAATCCTTGCCGAAGATTTTACACCGCTGGAATTATCAGGACTGGGATTAGGGCAAGATGCACTCGCGGCGATGCAGGACGGCGCGACGGAGTTGGGGAAAATACTAAATCCAGCGGCGCAAGTTGAATTCAAGGAATATGATGAGTCGATAGCCGATGGGGTAGAAATCTGTAAATGCGGGAATTGTGGACATGAACATGTTAAAAAGGATTGACGATTATCCTACCTATCTTGAAGCGGCTTGGCAGGAACATCTAAAGCCGAAAGACGCAAACGCACCAACAGTTATTTCGTTATTCGCTGGGTGCGGCGGTTCGTCGCTTGGCTACTCAATGGCGGGATTCCGTGAACTCTTGGCAGTTGAATATGATAATAATGCAGTTGAAACGTTCAAGTTGAATTTTCCAGACGTACCAATTTATCCCGGTGATATTGCTAAATTATCAGTTGATGAATGCTTGCGGCTCGCGAATCTCAAACCTGGCGAACTCGATATACTCGATGGTTCGCCGCCGTGTCAGGGATTCAGTACGGCAGGCAAACGGCAGATAGACGATCCGCGCAATTCACTGTTCAAGGAATACGTTCGCTTGCTTCGCGGTTTGCGCCCGAAAGTGTTCGTGATGGAGAACGTCAGCGGAATGGTCAAAGGCATAATGAAACTTGTCTTTGTCGAAATTCTGCGAGAACTCAAGGCAAGCGGGTATCAGGTATCAGCACGGCTACTCAATGCAATGTATTTCGGTGTGCCGCAATCAAGGCAAAGAATGATTTTCATTGGCGTGCGTGACGATTTGGGGATTGCGCCAAGTCACCCAGCGGCAGAGACGCAACCCGTGACGGTTAGGCAAGCGTTGCTGCATATCGTTAGCACGTTGCATTGGGGTCAGTTTAAAAACAAAGGCGCGTCAAGAAAACGCCGTGACGCAAACAAACCAATAAATACAATACCAAGCACGGCGGGCGGTCAACAGCATTTTCAAGTAGAAGCAAAATTGACAGGGCGAATTGGTGCTCGATTTGAAAAAATAAATGTGTCTCTTGATAAACCGCTCCCGACCGTTCGGTCGGGAGATTCAGCGGCGTATGAACTTGAAACGCAACCGCAAGATAACAAATTGACTAGGTTGTATGATTCTATTCCGATTGGAGGAAGTGCTGAAAACGTGACAAGCAAAGGGCGCAATTTCAACAATATGAAAAAACCAGACCCAGACGCGCCTATGTTTTCAATTCCTAAAACCGTGACTAACCGAGGTGCGTTTAGCATTGTTCATCCAACAGAAAAAAGACTGATTAGTATAGATGAATTAAAGCCGTTGGCGTCTTATCCGAAAGGATTTGTTCTTGTTGGAAAGTTTGATGAAAAGTGGGCGCGTATCGGCAACTGTGTTCCGCCGCTTTTCGCTCGCAGTTGGGCGAAGCATATCTGCACAGAGATGTTAGAACGCCTCGCCCCGTCCTAGCGGGCGCGCGGGCGGAAACCGTATTTGCCGTATAGACGCGGCGAAATAGAATTTGAATGAGTGAACAAGAGAAAACGAACCCAGGGCAATTCCAAAAAGGGAATCAAGCGGCAGTTGGTCACGGACGTCCGCCGAAAGCGCGCGAAGCCGCGCTCCTTGCCATTGGTCAGGAAATCCTCAGCCAAAAAGGTATCTGGTCATCCATCGTCAACAAAGCAATCACAGATGCGCTCGGCAAAGCCATCGTCAACGGTCAAGCGGTTGACGATCCCGATAGCACCGCCGCTGGCAGAAACACTGCCCGAACATTTCTTCGAGACAGTTTCATCGGAAAGCCGACCGAATACATCGCAACCGACCTCGCCGATAGTCCTTTCGAGCAACTCGCCGCATATAGCGACGCTGACATTGCCGCTGCCATCGCCGCAATCGAGCAAAGACGATCAGGGCGCGACGACGCTAGCGATACTGCGAGCGGAACTGCGGAGACGGGCGGCGCGTGAGCAGAATACCCTAGCCCCTGCCGCGTGGATTGAAAAGCACTTTTACATTCCTGAAACCAAACAGCCGATCACGCTTGCGCTGTATCAGCGCGCGGCAATCGGTGAAGCGTTAGCACGCGGCGCGGATGGACGCTATAAATACTCGACTGTCTTGTGGAGCGACTTAAAGAAATCTGCGAAGACGACCATCGCGGCGGCGGTCGCGGCATACGTCGCATTTACGAAGCCAAACGCGCGCATCCGCTTTGTCGGTAACGACCTCAAGCAAGCCGATTCACGTGTTTTCAATGCTTTGACCACTGCTATCGACTTGAACCCGCAATGGAAAAGCGAAATCACGGTTAGACAGCACACGCTTATTTTCCCGAACGGGAGTATCATCGAATCCGTTCCAGTTGATCCCGCCGGCGAAGCCGGCGGCAACGATGATATGATTGAATGGACGGAACTCTGGGCGGCAACACACAAGGCGCATGTCAAACTGTGGAACGAACTAACGCTCTCGCCGACAAAGTTTGGTGAATCGTTTCGCTGGGTCGACACCTATGCGGGTTATAGCGGTGAGTCGGAAGTGCTCGAATCACTTTACAAACTTGCCGTAATCGATGGGCAACCGCTAGACCTGGGGCTTGCTGGACTTGAGGTGTTCTCGAATCGACGATTCTTTTGTTTGTGGAACACCAAGCCGCTTCTATCATGGCTAACGCCTGAATATTATGCCCAAGAGGCGGCGATGCTCACCGACAACGAATTTCGCCGTCTGCACAAAAACGAATGGGTGTCATCGTCTGAAACGTTCGTCCCGCTAGAATGGTGGACGGCGTGCAAGGTTGCATCAATGCCGCCCGTCGAACGCAATCCCGTTGTCATTGCGCTAGATGCGGGCATCTCGGACGATGCTTTTGCGATGGTCGCGGTATCACGCGAGAATAAACAAGTGCGCGTGCGGTACGCCAAAGCGTGGAGACCGCCAAAAGACGGACAGGTCGATTTCCGCAACGTCGAAACAGAACTCAAGCGGCTGGTCGGGATATACAACGTAGCGGAAGTTTGCTACGATCCGTACCAACTCCATGATTTTTGCAAACGCCTGCAGAGAGACGGCGTGGCGTTTTTCAAAGAGTTTTCACAGGGGACTGACCGTTTGATTGCGGACAAGAGTTTATACGATATGATTCGAGACCGCACGATTGAGCACGACGGTAACGCGGAACTAACCGAGCATATCCAGAATGCGAACGCCAAGACTGAAGGCGATAAGGCGATGCGGATCGTCAAGCGGAGTGCCAGCGGCAAGATCGATTGTGCTGTAGCGCTATCGATGGCAAATTATCGTATCTGCAAATTGGTGTGGTAAGAATATTAATACTTGTATTTGTGAACGAAAAGGCGTATACTATTCGTAGCGGGAGCGTGGGCGGCTAGATGGATTTAGACGTAAAGAAAAAAAGCGTCACGGCAAACGACGTTGGCTCGGTCGGCGGCGCGTCGGTCTTTCGTTGGATGTTCAATCCGACCTACGGCGCCCCCGATGGACTGCCTGATTACTGGTCGCCTGCGCGCGATGCGTATCTGCGCGCACAGTTGACCGCGCCGTTCCACGACTTTTGGGTCGGCGCAATCGGCATCGCTATCTCAAAGATGGCGAGTCAGGGCTGGGACGTGGAAGGCAAAGCGCCGATCACTCGCGCGCGCGCCCAATCGCTACTGCTCGAAGCTGATAGCAACCAATCGTGGGTTGCGTTTCTTGGCAGTCACCTGCAAGATTTTATCAGTACCGATAACGGCGCGTTTATCGAAATCGTCCGCGCATCCAAAGGCGCGGGGAGTCGTATCATTGGACTAATGCATCTTGACTCGCTTCGTATTACGCGGACAGGCGATCCGAACATCCCGGCACTTTACCGCGATACGAAGAACGCCGAACATGAACTTAAAGCCCATCAAATATTAATGTTATCTGATATGCCGTCAAGTGCGGAGACGTGGTACGGCGTGGGTTTATCGGCGGCGTCACGCGCGTGGGGCGCAATCAAAAAACTCGAAGCAATTGAACGCTTTATCTATGAGAAGGTCGCGGGCGTCCGTCCTAAAGCCGTTGACTTGGTTGGCGGCGTATCTGAAAATCAACTGCGCCAAGCCGTCGAATCCGCGCACGAAGATAACCACAGCAAGGGCTATGTGCAATATATGGGCGCGGTGGTCGTACCGACACTTTCCGACATTGCGATTACGCACACGCGTATCAACTTTGCGGAGCTACCCGATGGTTTCGACTACAAGCAACAATTCGATAACTGTGCTTTGCTAGTTGCCAATGCCATCGGCTTAGACATTCAGGATTTGCAACCATTGAGCGGGCAACGTTTAGGCACGGCGATGCAGTCCGAGGTATTGGACGCCAAGTCGCGCGGTAAGGGTTTGTCGGCGTGGCGGCAACAGATCACGCACGCGCTGAATCAATTCGTCATTGCGCCGACGGTAACTTTTGCCTTCAGCGAATCGGATATACGCGAAACCGAACAGCGCGCGAAAATTACGGAAACCTTTGCGAACGCGATGGGTACGCTAGTCGAGAAACAAATCCTAACGCCCGCGCAGGCATTGCAGATGTTAGCCGACGAAGAAATAGTGCCGAAAGAATTTGTGCCCGACGACACAACGCCGCGCGAATCTTTGCAAGACAGCGAAAAGCCCGAAGCCGAAGCCGAAGCGCAAGAGGAAGCGCCGCCTGACGAACCGACCGAGGAAGCAACAACGGTCAAGGAAATGCGGTCGCAGTTTGCCGATGCGCTCAAGCGATTCGACGCGGCGATAAAGCATGAATGATTTGGTCATTGCATTTAGCGCGCTGGAGGATATGGCGATTGCGCTAGGTATAGCCGAAAAGTCGGTCGCCTCGGTAGTGCGGAAATTCCACGCCGCTTGGCGCAATCTCGTTGTGCTGGGCTTCACGTCTAGCGGCTCGATTCTCGCAGACGCACGGCGCATCGTCAAAGACGCAGTAGGCGATGCGTATGTCGAGGGATTGAAAGAAGGCGGCGTTGCGTTCGAGGATATGGATAGCGACGACGATCTAATGATTATCGAGTTGACTGATCAGCAGACTCAATACGTTACCGATTTTGTCAAAGCGGTACGGGCGGCGCGCGGCGACAAAGCGGCGCAGAGGGCAATCCTAGACCGCGTGGAATTGTGGACGGCGAGCATTGAGGCGGCAGGAATGCAAGGGCTAGCCAGCGCAAAGAAAAACGAAATGGTCACTTGGCATTACGGCGATACCGAACATTGCAATACCTGTCAACACTTAGACGGACAGCGACATCGACGTTCATGGTTTTCGCAACGAAATTATTTCCCGCGCAAACCTGGCGCGGCGATGGACTGCGGCGGATATAAGTGTCAGTGTGTGCTTGAATAACGGGAGCGAAGGAAATAATCAATGCCCTATAAAATAGCAAAGGACGGCGAGCATTTCTGCGTCCATAAATTGAATGCTGACGATTCCTTGGGCGAAGTAGTGGATTGCCACGATACCGCAGAGGAAGCCAACGCGCATCTGCGCGCGCTCTACGCCAATGTAGAAGACGCGAAGGAAAAACAAGCGCCACTTACTGTATTCAAACAGGCGAACGGAAAATATCGCTGGATATTATTCTCCTCTTCATCCTACGAAGACCGCGAACGCGAAATTGTATCGCAAAAAGCATTAGAAGATGATACCGAGAGAATGGATGCGACTGGCGATTACGGTACGCTGGATTGGTGGCACTTATTCGGGTTAGATGGTGAATTAGTAAATCGACCGCCGACTGTATCGGAACTCGGTCGAATCAAGCCGGTTAAACTTGGAACGTGCGATTTCTCGGCAATGCACGGAAACATATCAATCGAGACAGGCGAATTCGATG
>MEWP01000052.1 GCA_001775395.1 candidate division Zixibacteria bacterium RBG_16_53_22
CATTATTGCCTTGACCTTTGGCCGGCATATCGATATTTTATATGGTTATGGAGGATAATCTCCAACCCCGGTTCAAGGCGATCATTGGCTTGGGTAATCCGGGGCGAGATTACGAGGCCACCCGGCACAATCTCGGCTTTATGGTAGCCGATACCCTGGCCGGTGGGCGCAAATTCAAGGCGGGAAAAGGCGACTTCTATTCCCGCGAAATCGAATTATCCTCTCCGCGGGGGTCGAGGTCTCGCAAGACGTCCGCCAGGGTTGTTCTTTTAAAACCGACCACGTATATGAACCGCTCCGGGCTGGCCGTGGCGCAGTTCGCCGCCCAAAATAACATCTCGCCGTCGGAACTTCTCGTGATAGCCGATGATTTTTATTTACAGTTCGGCCAACTGCGGATTCGGAAATCCGGCTCCGATGGCGGCCACAAGGGGCTGGCCTCGATTATCTATCACCTGGGCTCGGAGGAGTTCTCGCGCCTCAGGCTGGGAATCGGGCCGGTGCCGGAGTGTATGGCGGCCGAGGAATTTGTGCTGAGGCCGTTCGCCGCTGATGAGGCAGATAGGGCCGGCGAGATGGTCAAGCGCGCCGTGGAGGCGGTTGAAACGTGGTTTGATGATGGCTTTGAAATTGCCGCGGCCCGATTCAATCGGGTCATGGATGATAACTGAAGATGTCCAAACGGACGTCTCCCTATCCCGTCGCTTAATAGAGTTAGCTGCGAACGGGATCGTCAAAAGTCCAGAGGGAGGTTGCATGAGGCTCTACGAGCTTACCATAATTCTTAATCCCACCTTAGACGATTCGTCTATACAAACCGAAATTGATAGGATCGAAAAACAGATAACCGGCGCCGGGGGCCAGATCGAGAAAATTGAACGCTGGGGCAATCGTCGTTTAACCTATCGCATCAACACCCACAATCAGGGATATTACGTTTTCATCCTGTTCCGCGCTCAGCCCGGATTTACGACCGAGATTGAGAGGGCGATGAGGCTAAACGAGAACATCTTGCGCTTCCTGACTATTCTCTCGCCCGGCGCTGTCGCTGCAAAACCTATCAAGGCCGTTACGATTGAGGATGAAGAAGGTCAAGAGGAAGAGTATTTAAGCGAGCAGGAATAAGGTTATGTCATTAACGAGATTGCCGAATTTGAATCGCGTCATGATCGTGGGTAATCTAACGAAGGATCCTGAGCTCCGCTCCACCACTACCGGCGTCCCCGTAGTCAATTTCCGGATTGCCTCCAATCGCCGTTTCAAGGATAATTCCGGCGAGTGGAAAGAGGACGTCTGCTACGTGGGGGTGGTGGCCTGGCAGAAGTTGGCGGAGTCGTGCGCATCCAAGCTGAAAAAGGGGAGCGCGGTATATATCGAGGGAGAGCTTCGTTCTCGGACCCTGGACCACGATGACGGCACCAGGCATAGCCTGGTCGAGATCAGGGCCCATCATATCCAATTCCTCGATAAGGCCGAGCGTCTCGACGAAGGGCGGGGCGAGGCCGACGAGTGTATCGAGGCGTCCGAAAGCGAATTAGATAAAACTTAGTGGCGTGCATTGTCGCGCCCAATAGAAGGAGAATCAATGGAAAGGCGACGGAGAAAAGTCTGCCGTTTTTGCGAAAGCAAGGCCGTTTACATCGATTATAAAGACGAACGGCTGTTGAGAAGATTCATATCGGAGAGAGGCAAAATCATCCCTCGCCGCGTAACCGGGAATTGCGCCAAGCATCAGAGGATGTTGACCACGGCCATCAAGCGCGGACGGATTCTGGCCTTGCTGCCGTATTCGTCTGAAGAATAACTCTCTTGATACCGATGGCCATTGATGAAACCAGGCTGTTTCTGTGGAGCGGCGGCGCCATCGCCGCCTCCGGTGTGCTGTGGTTCGTGCCCGGCCTCAACGCCGTCTCGATGGTGGTTGCCGTGGCCGGCATGATCCTTATCATTGCCCGGCTTGGCTACATGAGGGCGATCCTGGCCTCGGCCATAGCCACGGCGATTGCCTATTTTGTCGGTTCTTTGACAATGGGACTGTTGGGCGCCGGGATAAGCTCCGGCGTTTTCCTGCTGATAGTTATCTTCCCCGGGATTGCCATGGGGATTGCGGCCAGGGCTTTTGCCTCGCCCGCCAGGACTATCTGGATGGGCAT
The DNA here is from genome assembly GCA_001775395.1 of candidate division Zixibacteria bacterium RBG_16_53_22. Taxonomy (GTDB): domain Bacteria; phylum Zixibacteria; class MSB-5A5; order UBA10806; family UBA10806; genus UBA10806. The sequence goes on from MEWP01000052.1 coordinate 2,154, forward strand.
GATTCCGCTCTTGTTGTTGTTGGTACTGCTGGCGGCCTATTACCAGGATATCGGGCGAATCATGCCGGACGTTCTGCGACAGGTGAAGGCCCAGGTCAACGACGCGATCGAGCGAAATCCCGGCCTGGATAGGATGCTTTCCGACCAGTATGGCTCGAATAACGAGACCAGGGAACGGATTCTAAAAGAGGTGGATAAATTCATCATCTTCTTCTTCAAGATCATGCCAGGAACTATGGTGGTTGGCATTCTTTCGATTCTGGTGCTGGGATTAATGGCCGCCGGTCACATCAGCGCGAAAGTTAACCTCATGATACCGCGCTTCAAGCCATTCCATCTTTGGCATGCCAGCGATTGGTGGCTCTTGCCGACAGCGGTGGGGTTGGCGCTTACTATATTGGCCGGCAATGATTTCTGGAAATACACCGGTGGTAATATACTGGTCATCACGGGGAACATTTACGCCGTTGCCGGGCTGGCGGTTGTCGAGGCATTCTTCAGGCGGCTTTCGATGCCGCTTATCGTGCGCCTGATTATTTACCTGATTATGCTGATCCTGATCATGCCCATTGGGATGGCCATTTTCGCTGTTCTGGGGCTGATGGACAGCAGGTTCAATTTCAGGCGAGAGAATGACGATAAGAATGAGAATTTTAATGAAATAACTGACATTAAGGAGTAATTTAGATGAAAGTGATACTCAAAGATGATGTCGAGAAGCTGGGCGCGGCGGGCAAGGTGGTTACCGTTGCCGATGGTTATGCCAGGAATTTCCTGTTTCCGAAGAACCTCGCCGTGCCGGCCTCCAAGGGGAATCTGAGGTCGATCGACGAGATAAAAAAACAGAAGCAATTTAAGGAAAACAAGCGCCGTCGCGAGGCCGAAAAGCTCAAAGACAGACTCGAGAAGTTGTCTCTCACGGCCGAGGTTCAGGTCGGCGAGGAGGACAAAGTATTCGGCTCGGTGACTGCGGCCAATATCGCTGCCTTGCTCGAAAGCCAGGGATTCGAGATCGATCGCCGCAAAATCATGCTGGAGGAGCCTCTCAAAGCGCTGGGTGTCTATACGATCGAAATCAAGTTGGCCACCGATGTTATCGCGGGGGTCAAACTTTGGGTGGTCAAGAAGGAAGAACAAGCTTAAGGAGCGTTATCTGAATTACCTTGACGGTAAAAGGCTGCGTAAGGCTGTCAATGCCGGTTGGCTGTGGCTAAATCATCATCGCAACTGGCTGAACGCCATCAATGTTTTCCCGGTCGCCGATGGCGATACCGGCACCAACATGTCGTTGACACTCCGTTCGGCGGCTATCGGAGCCAATTCATCGAGGTCCGATTCTCTGCCTGATGTCGCCGATGCGATTGCTCTCTATTCGCTCCGCGGGGCGCAGGGCAATTCCGGTGTCATATTGTCGCAATATTTCAAGGGCGTGGCCTTGTCGGTGAGAGGACGGCGAAAACTCTACACCCCCGACCTGGCCGAGACATTCCGGGCCGGTTCCGATTCGGCATATAATTCGGTGCGGGAGCCGCGCGAGGGCACGATTCTCACTGTCCTGAGCGAGATCGCCGCGCATGCTGAAAAGGCCTCGACCCGGCGGAGCATGAGCCATTTCCTGGAATCGGCGCTGATACGCGGCCGAGTCGCCCTGCAAGCTACAAGACACAAGATCAAAGAGCTTTCCGATGCCAATGTCGTTGACGCCGGCGGGCAGGGATTCATCAGCTTCATGGAGGGCATTGTGCATCTCATGAAACGGGGCGAAATGAAGGGCGATAGCTCGGTTCTGGAGCGGGAACCTGAGATGCCGATCGCGATCGAGGAGCATTCTGCTTATCGATTCTGCTCGGAATTCCTGGTCCGGGGAGACTGCTTCGATACGGATTTGATCAGGCAAACCTTGATAGACAAAGGGGATTCCCTGATCGTAGCCTCGGCATCCATGGGAAATGACTCATTCCTTCGAATCCACATCCATACCGACGCGCCCGCCGAGGTCGAGCATCTGGCGACCTCGCTGGGCACACTCGAAAAGCGCAAGATTGACGATATGAAGGCCCAGAACAGGTCCATGAGACGCTGGCGGACACTGTTCAAGCGGAATGAGCCCGGGGGTATCAGGATTGTTACCGATTCGACCTGTGATCTACCGTCGGCGCTGGCGGCCTTCTATGGCATCGAAATCGTGCCTCTCAAAGTTTCATTTGGCCAGGAGACTTATCTCGATGGTGTCGACCTGGACAACTTCGCGTTCTATCGCAAGCTCAGGGAGATGCCGGTTACGCCCAAGACCTCTCAGCCGTCGCCGGGAGATTTCGCTCAACGCTACGGAGAGATCTTGGGGCAGGGCGACTGCCGGCAAATCATCTCGATCCACATTTCCTCCAAGCTCTCCGGGACATTTAACTCGTCTTATACCGCCGCCAACGAATTCGACCGAAAGGTGATAAGCTTCGATTCCGGCACGGCCTCGCTTGGTATGGCGCTAATGACAATTGCCGCCGCCGAGATGGCGCGCGAAGGGGAGAAGATCGAGACGATTCTGAAGAAACTCGAGGAACGCAGAAAAGACCAGGGCCTGTTTTTCACAGTGGGCACGCTCGACTATCTCATAAAGGGCGGGCGGGTCGGAAAAGCCCGCGGGCTGGTGGGCAAGCTCCTTAACTTGCGGCCGGTGCTGTCGCTGGTCGATGGTGAGGTTATCCCGGTCTCGAAAGTCAAGGCGGAAAAGGTCCTCGATAAAATCATGTCGCTTCTGCCCGAGGGTGGCGGGCACTATCGCTGGGCTGTCGGGCACGCCGATTGCCCGTCACAAATAGAGCCGCTCACGGCGGTTTTGAAGGAACGATTCGGCGTCGAGGATGTATTAACAGGTGAAATCGGCCCCACCGTCGGAACTCATGCCGGTCCGGGCTGCTGGGGCGTCTTTTATATGAAAGGCTGAGTATGGAAGAAACCAAAATGGTGAAGTCGCAGATCGGAGGCCTGGCGCTCGATGTCACGACCAATTCTCCGGTAGTGACGCTATCGCCCGTTGGATCCGATAAGATTTTGCCGATCTGGATTGGACACTACGAGGCCTGGGCCATTGGCATGGAGATTTCCGGGATCGTATCCAAAAGGCCGCTGACACACGACCTCATGTACGCCGTTATCAAGTCGATGGGCGGAGAGATCGAAAAGATCGAGATAACAGAGCTGAAGGAACAAACATTTTACGCGCTAATCACAATCAAACTAAATGGCCAGATCATCGGAATCGACGCCCGGCCGTCGGATTCCCTGGCGCTGGCCCTTAAGGCCAAGGCCCCGATATTTGTCAATGAGAACCTGTTCAATATGAAAAAGGAGGATCGGGAGAGCTACGGTCTGCCCGACCAGGAGACTCTTCGAGACAGGCTTCGGCGCATTAATCCCGAGGATTTCGGCAATTACAAGTTATGATAATCCCTTACGAAGGGAAATCGCCGGTCATATCGGATGATTGTTTTATCGCGCCCGATAGCGTCATCGTCGGTGCCGTTACCATCGGCCCCGAATGCTCGGTCTGGTTTAAGGC
>MEWP01000053.1 GCA_001775395.1 candidate division Zixibacteria bacterium RBG_16_53_22
CGTGACAAGCGAGGCGCGGGTGCGGTCGTTTGGTTCGTAATTCTGGCTTTCGCGGGGGTCGAAATCGCCTTTGAGGCTGTTACAACTATGGCAGGCCACAACCCGGTTAGCCAGGAAATTGTAAAATAGCTCGTTTTTATTGGGCACGAGGTGATCAACCTCAAGCTGCCGAAAAATAGCGAAATCGGTCTTGCCATCGAGGCCGCAGTAGACGCATCGGCACTTATCGCGCCTGAATATCTCCCAATCGGGCCATTCGTGTCTTGACACGCTGTCTCCTTTTTAAGACGAGGGCTGCTCTTATTTCATGCAGGCGAAAAGGAGGTCCCCTAAGAGGTGAACCCACGGCAACAGCATAAACAATAAAGATGGCAGGTCAAGTCTTTTTATTAAATTGGACTCTTCGGGGAATTACTTATGTCGGCGCCCGAAACCAATTCGGCGTTTTGGGGTCTCGGGTGAAACCATCAACTGCCGTATGGCGGCGACAAGGGCCTGGATGTCCTGGTCGTGCCCGGCCACTTTGCGTTCGAGCTCCTCGAATTTACGGGCCAGTTCCTTATGGGTGGAAAGGATTTCCCGCAATCTGACAAAAGCGCGGTCCGCACAGAGCAGGACCGCCCCTGCTTTTAGGCGGGGCGGACCACGAAAATACTCGTCTGGATCGCCTTGCGCGTATTGAGGACTGCGGCCAACATGATGACGCCATGCTCGGTGAATGCCTAAGGCAGATACCGGCGGCCACCATGGCTAATTTTTGAGGTCACAAATTGTGACCTCAAAGAGCTGTCCCCACCTCCGGTACTTGAGGTCGCAAATTGCGACCTCAAGATATCAGCCTCCTGAGGTGTGAGCCGAAACATGAAATCGAGTGGAAATCGCTGCTTATTTCTTTTGACTTGCTCATTAAGGCGTTTGGTTGTCACGCCATACAGCCGTGCCAGGTCCCTATCCAGCATAACCTTCTGGCCCCGGATCATAAATATCAATTGCTGGATTCTATCCGGTGGTATGGTCGTGACCGCCTGTCCCCGATTATCAGGCATAAACCTTAATAACGCTGTTAGCTTGGATATGTCAATCTTTTTTTCTATATTTGATCTGAAAAAAAACGGCAGATTTCCACAAGTGCTGAAGATGAGCGGCGCAATTTCAACCGGCGCAAATGATTATCAGAATTCAAGCCAGGGCCTTCAATTCGACCCGCCATTTTCCCCAAATCCCCTTGCCAGTGTGCGGACATTTGCGTATACTATCGAGGGGCAGTATTTCCGAGAGTTTTTGGGGCAGTAGCTCAGATGGGAGAGCGGTACGTTCGCAACGTACAGGTCGGCGGTTCGATCCCGCTCTGCTCCATTGAAATTATCGTGCTAGGCGGGGAGCTAGCGGTGCCCTGTAACCCGGAATCCGCTATACCGGGGCCGAATTCCCACCGGCGGTTCGGTGATCCGGGATGTTCGTCCGGCCCAAAGCGAAACCCTCGGAAACGGGGACTTACGGACCAGATCCCGCGCAACGGCCGACCGCCCAACCCCGTCAGGACCGGAAGGTAGCAGCGGTAAGCGGTAACGGCGTGTGCCGCGGGAAAATCTGGCCCCAGTTGAGGTCCGGGTCGTCTACCCGGAAAATCGAAACAACGGTGGGTGCACGATTAAATTAGCCTATGGCTTTTGGAGTTTAGTCAACGATAGGCGAGTTATGTCATATTTAGCATTGGCCAGACGGTATCGTCCAGCCGACTTCGAGCAGATTCAAAGCCAGGGTCATGTCACCAAGACCCTTCAAAATGCCATAAAGGCGGGTCGTATCTCGCATGCCTATCTATTTTGCGGGCCGCGCGGCACCGGCAAGACCACCACCGCGCGGGTCCTGGCTAAGGCGCTGAATTGTGTCAACGGGCCGACCGCCGAGCCGTGCGGGGTCTGTTTCTCGTGCAAGGAGATTGCGCTGGGATCATCGCCCGACGTTTTCGAGATAGACGCCGCCTCCAATCGGGGAATCGACGATATCCGCGAGTTGCGCGAGAATGTGCGCTACACGCCTGTCGGGGGACGTCATAAGATTTACATTGTCGACGAGGTCCATCGGCTGACAAAGGAGGCGTTCGACGCTCTTCTCAAGACTCTCGAGGAACCGCCATCGCATGTCATCTTCATCTTCGCCACCACCGACCCCCAGGCACTTCCCGCCACGATTCTCTCGCGCACACAGCGTTACGATTTCAAGCGGATACCGGTGTCATCGCTGGTCGAGGCTGTCAAATCAGTAGCCGAAAAAGAGGGGCTTTCAATCGATCATCAGGCGGCGCTTCTGGTGGCCAAGAAAGCCGATGGCTCATTTCGGGACGCCTTATCGCTTCTGGACCAGCTCTCGGGTTTCGCCGACGGTACTATCTCGGCCGAGCAGGCGTCCGAGGTCTTGGGGCTTGTCAAGACCGAGTTTCTGGCCGAGCTGGCCGGTGCGGTCATTGGTCGCAAAATCAAAGACGCTCTTGATATGCTGGGTGAGTATGTCAAATCGGGCGGTGACCCGCAAGAGATGGCCGACGCCTTGACCGGTTATATCAGGACACTCTTGCTCGTGAAAAGCGGAGTCATTGATCCCGAGCTTTTGGAGCTCGACCAGACCCAGTTAGATGCGGCCCGAGGGATAATTGCCGACACCGACATAGTCGACCTGCTTCGGTATTTCACGATCCTGGCCGATTATAAGGGTGCGATCAAGCAGGGGCAGGACCCGGTTTATGCCCTGGAGGCCACTCTGGTGAAGATATCCTCGCTGGATAATGCCGTTTCCCTGCAATCGCTCTTGAGCCGGCTGCCCGACACGCTTCAGGGAAGAGGGGGCGGCCCGATTACGAGGCAACCCGACAGGAGCCCTTCTCCTACCAGCAAGGTTGCAAAGCCGGCAGTTGACAGAGAGTTCAGGGCCAGGCCGCGGGCGATACCCGATGCCGACCTTACTGCCCAATTTGGCGGCGATATTCCTGGCGAGCCCGACTCGAATGCGTCTGCAAATCCAAGCCCAATCCCATCAGGGCCATTATCGTTTGAACTGGTGCAAAACAACTGGCAGGGCTTCTGCAATTCGGTCAAGAAAAACAAGATTGCGATATTCACCTATCTGAAAATGTGTAACCCGTCAAAGTTGGATGGCAACATCCTCACGATTCTGGTTGAAAGCCCAAACAATTTTCAGATCGAGCAGTTGTCGCGCAGCGATATCAAGCGGTTCGTGGAGGATTCGCTGAAAGCGTATTTTGGCAACGATATCAGGTTGAAATTGGCGCAGGGAAAAGCCCCCGAGAAAGGCGCAAATTCTACAGCGGCCGATCCGGGTCAGCTTTTTGATGGCGCGCCCGGGGCAAAAGAGTTATTCGACAGCCTCGGGGGTGAGGTAATTGGACAGTAGTTTGTTATTATGGGGAGCATCGTATGCACGATTATTTCCTAAGACTAATAAAAGGAGCTTATATGGCTAAAGGACTTGGCGATCTCATGAAGCAGATGCAAGCTATGCAGGCCAAGATGGAACAGATGCAGGAGGAATTGGCGGAAAAGCGGGTCGAGGGCTCGTCCGGGGGCGGCATGGTGCGCGTGATCGCCAATGGCAAGCAGGAGATCCTGGAAATAAAGATAGATCCCGAGGTTGTGAATCCCGAGGATGTCGCCATGCTCGAGGAGTTGGTGCTGGCGGCGGTTAATCAGGCCAAGGAGAAAGCCGCCGAGGTTCAGATGGAGGGGCTTTCGGGGCTGACAGGTGGCATGAAGATTCCGGGGTTGCCGTTCTAACAGAATCATGCCGAAGGCGCTTGACCATCTCATCGAGGCATTGGCCTCGCTGCCCGGCATAGGCCGGAAGAGCGCGGCGCGACTGGCGTTCCATATTCTCAAACGCCCGCCGCAAGAGGCCGCCGACCTGGCCGCCCGTATCGTGGCCGCGCGAGAGAAGCTGAGACCATGTAACAACTGCGGCAATCTGGCCGAGGCCGACCTGTGCGACATTTGCGCCAATCCGGCACGCGACAATTCGATCATCTGCGTGGTCGAGGAATCATCCGACGTGGCCGCGATCGAGGCCACCAACGATTACCGGGGTTTCTACCATGTATTGGGTGGAGCGCTCTCGCCGCTCGATGGTGTCGGGCCGGAGGAGCTGAATCTCGATTCGCTTTCGGGGCGGGTGTCACCGGGGGCGGTGCGCGAGGTTATTATCGCCACGAATCCCTCGACCGAGGGCGAGGCCACGGCGTCCTATATAATAACGCTTCTGCGCGACAGCGGCGTGAAGATGAGCCGCATTGCGCGCGGCCTTCCCGCCGGCGGCTCGCTGGAATTCGCCGACCGCACCACCCTGGCGCGGGCGTTGGAGAACAGAACGACGTTGAAATAATAAGGGAAACCTAGGGGCAGACCGGGGGTCTGCCACCCAAGAATACCGTGTGGCGTCAGGTCCTCAGACCTGACGCTTTTTTTTAAATGGGCCCCATCCTGCGACATAATGATACCCTCTGGTAGGTCGGGGGCTCGTAAGAGTCGAGTCTTGACGACTTGCCCCCGACAATTAACAAGGTCCGCCTTCCAATAACCCCATTATTCAATGAAGCATCTACAGAATGGATAGTCGGAGTAATCCTCCACCAATCCCTTCCGAACGGGATTATTGAGAATATACATGATCGAATTCTCGAAATTTTCCGGCGTTCTGACGAAATGGTCGTGGAACCGGGGTTGGAATATCCTTCCCTTGAATCCGAAGGTCCGCGAATCACGGGTGGCGCAACTCTTGAAGGCCGCGATCAATTCGAAAATTGATTTCTCGCCACGAATCGATATCACAAGATTAAGGTGATCGGGCATGAAGCAATATACGGAAAGGAAAAATTCGTATCTTTTGCACAAGGATTCAAGAAGATCCGTGCAACGATAGGTGAAACTGGCGTTCGTAAATATCCTTGATTCCTCAGTAGAACAAATGGTGATCTGGCAGGGGTAACCGCATTGATGATAAACTTCCTGTTCTAACCTGATTTTCTTCATGTGTGTGTCATTGTGATGTTTTTAATTGTCGGGGGCGAGCCCCCGACCTACAGGGTGTTATTTCATTAGAATAAGTTTGATGATGTTTGATACCTGGGTGGCAGACGCCCCCGTCTGCCCCTTGATAACCCTCGCAAAATAGACCCCCGATGATAATCCCCACGCCTCCCACATTGCCCGGCCGTGATCGGCATGCAGCATTGCCACCTGGCGGCCGGTGATATCGAAGATTTCTATGGTGCCTCCTTCGATGCCTTCTGCTGTCTTGACCAACGGGCGGCCATCCAGCGAACAGCTGGAGCCGTTGATAACTTCTGAAGTCGCATTTGTCAGTGTATCATAACCATGCCGGGCGATTTATTGTGAAAGGAATCACTTGTTATGAGATTGGTCTTTTCATATTTTCATTATGGTTAAAAATGAGTCGAAACCGCCCCGCATAAAGCAGGGGCAGGCGGGGGCTTCGACCTACAAAAAGATAATGCGTCAGGTCTGCCATACGGCCCGGCTGGGAGGAGCTGACGCCACTGGGAAAGAGCGGTCACAACAAGTTGTGACACGCAAGCCGTCGGGTTCAGGGACCTGACGCCACCGATGATGAGGGAGGCCAGAATGGCGCTACGAACATACCAGCAGTATATCGATTCACTCA